>CALHRQ010000067.1 GCA_938038175.1 uncultured Granulosicoccaceae bacterium
CCCGGAACGTCGCGCAATGCATCAACCGCTTCGCTGCCTTTGTTCGGTGGTGCCAGCATCACAATCTTCTCGATACTCTCACCGCCAGCAATCGACAAGTAGTAACGAGCCAATATACCGCCCATTGAATGGGTCACAAGATGAACCATTACAGCGCCCTGCTCAGCACACTCCATAATGCCAGCTTCAATGGCAGGGGCTGCCAAGGCCTGTACGGTCTGTGTTCTGGAGGGATAATTTATGTTGGCTACTGCAAAACCATTTTCAAGTAAGGCCTGACGCATATCACTCATTGATGAGGAGGTGCGCGCCAGCCCGTGAAGAAGAACAACACATTGAATATATTCCGACGCTTTGTCGTTAGAGTTCTTATCCGCTTTGGTATTGGCTAAAACGACATTATCAGTCAGCAGAAAAGCTGCTACTGCCAACAAACACAATGACAATAAGGAGATTACCAATAAACGCGACAAGGATTGTATGAAATTGGAAGATCGTTTTTTTCGCACTAGTAAATCCTGTTTCTCGATTTTATCAACGTAAAACATGGCCACTTTTTGATGTGCACTAAATGGGTTTAACCTCGAAGTGAGCAGCTAAGTTTTAGGTCTCAAATTTTACGCCGTTTCTCAATTGCTAAATAGCCTTACTACAAAAAACCTTAACCGTTATTAAAATCTCTGCCATCGGGAGCTCTCGCGAGTACCTGCTTTTTTCTGGCTTCACGCCAGACTGTAAATATGGCAGCGACAATAATAATGCCTGCACCAATCCAGGTAGAATGTTGCGGTAGCTGCTCGAACATGACATATCCTAACAAGGTGGCATAAAGCAAACGGACGTAATCCAGCGAGGCAAGCAATGACGCTTCTCCGTGTTTAAAGGCATAGATATTGGCTTTTTGCGCAAAAAACGACACGAATCCAATACTGAACAGCAGCACCCATTGCCCTGGTGTTGGTGGTACCCATTGAATCATTGCTGGTATTAGCATGGCAGAACCCACACCAAATACCTGAAAACCTAAAATGGAATTAGACGATTCGGTTTGCGATAACAACCTGATAATAACCATTACAATACCTGCACTTGCTGCACCAAGCACCGCAACGACACCATAAATGGAAAAACCTTCCGTACCCGGTTGAAGCATGATGGCAACACCAAAGAAACCAATTGCAACCGCTGCCCAGCGATAAGGTCCGACAGATTCCTTTAAAATCAATATTGCAAAAATGGTGACAAAAAAGCTCTTTGCAAAAGCGAGTGCGGTGGCATCGGCAAGCGGCATATTGACCACGGCTGTAAAACCGCAGTACAGCGCAATTAGCGCAATAACTATTCTGGTAAGTTGAAGCTTCGGCCGGCTGGTTTTAAGCACATTGGGAAAGTCACCGGCTATTGCTGGCAGCAATAAAATCAACATACCTGCCTGCCGTAAGAAAAGAATTTGCGAGACAGGAATGTCACTGCCAGCCAGCTTGATCAATGCCGTGGCAAAAGCAAGAAGACCAGCGGCTACCATCAGAATCAATGAGCCTTTGAGATTATCTGACAGCTGATTAAATTGTTTCAATTATGAGGTTGTCCATCGCCAACGTGTGCCGACGCGAACCATAGCAGGCACCAGCAGTATCGACAGACTTTAGCACTATCCAGTAGCGTCGTTGGCAATAGTTTTAGAATCGGGACTTATCGCACTGCCATCATACCCCTCAGGCCAGGTACGACTCTTTGTCGGATTCCCCACAATAACTTTGACCTCAATCGATACCCTGTTCGAAAAATCGTCTCTATCCGTTGCTGTAAATCGAAAGACATGTTCCCCCTGCTGACTGTCGGAAGTTTGCCAGCGAAATGTACGTGAGCCATCGGCATTACCATCAAAACTGGAATTACGCGGCAAACGATCAATCTGCAGAATGGCCCGCTTTCCGTTATCGCTTCGCGGGTAAACACGAAACTGAACGAGCGCATCTCTGCCGACGATGTGCGTTGACACAGGTTCAATGCTGATCGTAGGCTTGGGTTCAGAAGGAGGCAGATTCAACACTAGCTTATTTTCTTCAACTTTATCTTCTACAGAAACTTTATCTTCTATAGAAACTTTGTCTTCTATAGATAAGTTCTGATCAAGTGGATTTTGTGGGAACCTAATATCCTTTGGCGCAGGCAAGTTCCGAGCTATGCTGATGTCGCCAGCCAGAACCTTGAGCTTGATTGACTTGGTGACTCTAATGCTTTTATCTTGCCCATCTACAGCCACTAGAATCAAATCAGACGTACCTTCATGGTGAGGCTGCGGTATCCAGCTAAATTCGTATAGTCCATTACCAAGCGAAACCATCTCCGCACCAACTGGCATGCTCTCTACTAAAAACACCGTCTCCGTTCCATCAACATCGTGAGCTTTAATATACAAATTAAAAAGCTCGCCAACTGCCAGCTTCTGTGGTGGCAATGATGGAAATTCTGGTGGCACATTGCGCCGTTGGCTTTTGTGTTCCTCTGATGCCGCTTCAGGTTCGACGGACAGGACTGCAATCGCATCCTCTGTTCGCTTGTTCGCATTGGTTGTGTTTGGTAAATCGTTTGTCGGTGCCAACGATGCATTGCTTGGTGAAATGAGTTTTTTGCCCGCTCCCGATACAGTGTCTGTTTGAGTTTCCAAGCCTCTATCTGCACTCGCTGCTCTCTCTACGATTGCACTGGTTCCTGCTTCCATTGCTGCCTGTGCTGCTGCTGCAGTTAAAGATGAATCCTCTTCATCAGAGCCTTGTCGCAGCAACAACATACGCCGTGTATTGATTAATCTACCGTTGTCGGCATCAATCGCCTGAACAATCAGAACCGTTTTTTCAGAAACATTTTGGCCGGGTGTCCAAAAGAAATCCAGCTTCCCCTCACCCACATCAACTTGCCTTGCAGAGGAAGGCGCGTTTAATAAAACAACCTTTGGCTGACGTAATGTGCTTTGTTCAGGCACATTGATTTCAAAGCGATAAAAAAAATCAGTTCCTGGCGAGACAGGCAAAGAAGGCAGGACCGGCAGCCCAGCGGCTTCTTCGGTCAAAGAAGCGTCAGATGCCTGGCCAGCAATTGCCTCGACATTATTCGGGTTGTCAATATTGCTCAGTTTTTCTGCATTGGGCAGTTGCATATTCTGAGTGGCACGCTGCTGCTCATTACTCAGCACCACCGCAGATGAGCCCATCCACAGCATGGCAAGCAGCGAGATTGCAGGTGCTGTTAGCAGAAACTTGAGGCGCATCGGAGCAGCACTTGCACAGCTGTTTGCAGCAGAAAGCACGCGCCAATTGTTAACTATATAACCCAAGGGCTGTTGGCCTATTCAAAATACGGGTGGAGCGGATGATCACAACCGTATCTTATGCTGATTGGACCGTCAGTCCAATGTTAACAGCTGCAGTTGTTACAAAGAACTTCATGCAGCATTACCTTGCATGCCGAAAGGTGAGATTCCAGCGCACATTGCCTGTAACCAAATGTGTGGCTGGCTTTAATTTGCGCACCCCGTGATAGCAGGTTCGGGCATCACCGCCAAACACAACGATATCACCGTCGTTCAAATCCAGAGACTGGGACTTGCCCTTTTTTTGCGCACCTGGCAAAAAAAAGAAACGCGCCGGAATACCCAGGGAAACCGACACAATTGGATGGTCATAGTCTATTTCATTCACGTCCTGATGCGCGCCCATCTGTGCACCTGCTTGATAACAGTTCACCAGACAAACATCTGGCTCAAAACCGGGATACCCTGCTTCCAGCGCCGCATCTAAAGCCAGTTTTTTCAGCATAGGCGGGATTGGTGGCCACGGCTTGCCCGATAGCGGGTCATTTGGATCATAACGGTATCCACGCCTGTCAGATACCCAACCAACATCACCACAGTTGGTCATGGCCACGGACATGACAAAACCGCGCATGGGCTCCATATGCCGGAGCGGTGCCTGTTCGATCACAGATTCAATAAGCGGTAGTAGCTTGAGGCTGTCAGCCCGCGCCGGCAAATACCACATGCCCGGCCTGAGATTGAAAGGTTCGGAGTAAAGCTGCATGTAAAAATCCTGTTAACCCAACATCTTGCTTCAAATTAGCAATTTAGCGCAACTAGACCTTTCAAGCATCATTTAATATCATTTTCTTACCCGATATCGGGCAAATAATTTGTTTTATCACATAAATTGAGCTGAAATAGATCTATGACAACCGATGAAGGGCCTCAAGACCTGATCGAACACTTGTGCCGCTCAGCCGCAATAAGCCCAAAAGAGGCTCAACACCTCTTGCAGGAAGTTCTGCGCTTTTACATGGAGACAAGTGTTGAGTTCATGCAGCGACGCCATCGCGAACTCCAGCGACAGGGGTATAGCAATGACAGGATTTTTGAGGCAATTCGAGTCGAGCTATCGGAACGCCGATTCGCAAGCCCACCTGTTTCAAAAAGACAGATAAGGCGCGTTATATACGGTTAATGGTTAGTCACTGACGGGCACTAGCTTGCCAGCAAAGACCCGTAAAGCCCGAAAGCGTAGACGTTCAATTTATATTTATTCAATACAGGCAATAACATCATGTGCGGGATCATTGCATACACGGGCGCAGAGCAAGCGCAAAACATTCTTATCGATGGCCTTCGCCGCCTGGAGTACCGAGGTTATGATTCTTCGGGCATCACTATTCTTTCAAGAAAAAAGCATCGGGTAATTAAATCTGCCGGAAAGCTTGCGGCATTGGAAAACAAACTTAAAAAAGCAATAAAAGGCAATGTTGGTATTGGCCATACTCGCTGGGCCACTCATGGAGCACCAACCAACAGCAACGCTCATCCGCACTCTGATCCTGAAAATCGCATTGTTCTGGTTCATAACGGTATTATCGAAAACCTTGAAGCCTTGCAACAACCTTTACTGGCAAAGGGAGTTCAATTTGAATCAGAAACTGACACGGAAGTGCTTGCGCACTTAATTGCGCAACACCCAGGACCGTTAATCGATGCTGTAAGAGATGTTCTGAAACAAGTGGTGGGCACTTACGGTGTAGCTGTGATGGACACACAAACACCAGGCCATATTGTGGTGGCAAGAAACGGCAGCCCCGTCATTCTAGGCATTGGTGAAAAGGGGATGTTTGCTGCCTCGGACATATCGGCCCTATCACGCCACACAAGAGAGGTAATACATTTGGATGATGGCGAAGTGGCGGAGCTTACACCCGATGATTTTCGGGTGACCACACTCGATGCAAGCCCAGCTATTAAACAAGCGATAACAATCAGTAGCCAGATCGAAGAATCTGATAAGGGTGATCATGATACTTATCTCTATAAAGAGATTACAGATCAGGCAGACACTGTCAGGCGAGCGTTTAGCGGCCGACTGGATGACCGGTTTTCAACAGCACATCTTGGCGGGCTGAATTTGCAGCCACGTGATCTACTGAGTATCAAGCGTATCACTATTTTAGGCTGTGGCTCGGCGTTTTACGCCGGTATGGCCGGTGCCTGCATGATAGAAAAGCTTGCACGAATACCGGTTAGTGCGGAACCTGCTGCCGAGTTTCGTTACCGGAACCCCGTAATAGAGCCGGACACTATTTATATTGTTGTAAGCCAATCTGGAGAAACCTTTGACACACTGGCAGCCTTAAGGGAAATACAACGTAAAGGTGGCTTTGTGCTTGGCATTGTTAACAGTGTTGGCAGCACTATTGCTCGCGAAGTGGACGGGGGAATATACATGCATGCCGGGCCAGAAGTCTCTGTTGCTTCAACTAAAGCCTATAGCAGCATGTTGGTTGTGTTCTCCTTACTGGCAATCATGTTGGGAAGAAGCCGAGATATCTCACCACAAGAGGGTGCCCAACTATTAGATGCTTTACGCAGCCTGCCTGAAAAAATCAACCAGACATTAGAGCGCGAGGCGCAGATTGCCAACATCGCCTCACAATACGCACAACAACAGAGCGCTTTTTTCATCGGCAGAACGTATGGATATCCGATAGCACTTGAAGGTGCACAGAAGCTAAAAGAAATTTCTTATATTCATGCAGAAGCTTACCCAGCTTCAGAATTAAAACATGGACCACTAGCACTGGTAACCAACAAGACACCCTGTATAGTTGTGTTACCCAGCGATGCCTTACTGAACAAGAACATTTCATCACTCGAAGAGATTCATGCACGTGGCGGCCCCATCATCGCATTGACCAATGCCAAATCGAAACGTATAGATAGCCTT
>CALHRQ010000068.1 GCA_938038175.1 uncultured Granulosicoccaceae bacterium
CAGCATCAAACTGAGTCTGATATACAATGCATTTATCAGTGGGGGAAAGCCATGCCTTGTTAACAAAGGCAGCAAGAGGCGCGGGGTTATCGTGGGGAATGGCAGAGGAGTGTAGCTTCGCGGCCTGTTGGTTAACTGTTAGAAGATTACCTGGCGTAGAAGCCGCTACTACTTTACTAACATGGCATGCAACTGACCCTGAGGATCAATCGTCCAGTGCGTTGTACCACGGCGTAAGAATCATGGACGCTTGCCAAATGCATGTCCCGAATACACCGGTGCGACAACCATTACTTATGGTGCCTTTTCTGGCTCAGATTACCGATACCTATATGACAGTCAAGTGGGCTGATGCAGAAATCAGTTTTAGTAAAGAATATGCTTTTTATACCGGAGCAGCCCAGCCACTTGAATTATTTGATGAACAGGCGCTGTGCACACTTGAAGCAGCAACGTTTGACGGGAGTACAGATCGACATGCGCGAAACAATAAAATGGTAGACACAGGCCATCAAAATGATGTGGATGAACAAGCGGACATTGCGCGGACCGACAATGCAGACGCAGTTTTGCAGAGCAGAGTGGATGTCAGTGAGAAAACTCTTTCACAACTAAACGCGCTTGCAGCAAAAACCTACGCACCCGCAACAGAAGCTTCCAGAATAAAGGGCGCTGGCTCATCCCTTGATGATAATGATTAATGCTGAATTGCGTACCCAATTTGTCGGTCAAAGCAATCTCATCCAAAGCATTAGATGCCGAGGTTTGCAACCAGGTTATTTATAGGCGTTTGACGCTAGATCGTGCAAAGAGCCCGTTTTATTAAGACAACATAAACTCGACATCGATGCCTGCAACGTTAAGACGGTCGCCACTGTGAAGCATAACGGGTTCGTCACCGATGCTATCGCGATTGAGAGTGGGCATATCAACGCTGTCATCACTTTCAATGTGCATTAAGAAATAACCGTC
This sequence comes from uncultured Granulosicoccaceae bacterium, assembly GCA_938038175.1. Taxonomy (GTDB): domain Bacteria; phylum Pseudomonadota; class Gammaproteobacteria; order Granulosicoccales; family Granulosicoccaceae; genus Granulosicoccus. The sequence continues at coordinate 973 of CALHRQ010000068.1, forward strand.
AGGCTTTCGCATTATTGCAGCTATCTGGATACCAGGCCTGCCGAGCGTTGTCACTGGCTTGTCAATGGGCAATACCTGTCCGGATTTGGCACCATTCTGAATTTCGATTACAGCGCCTGAGGTGTGTTTAACAGGCTGTTCGAGTTCGTGCGATATCTTTTCTGACGCCGTGTCTAGCGGGTGTTCATCAGCAGAAACTGCGGGCTTGGATTTTGGCTCGTTTAAGATCGGCTTAACGCTTGCCGCCGATTCCATCGGCGCCTCCTGCAATGCAAGCTCATCTTCCATCGCTACATCATCAGCGATTGGATCTGCTGTCGAAGAGGACGTGTTTGACTTTAATGCCTCGTTGAGTGAGTTAGACTCGCTGGCCTGTTGCTGCTCAACACTACTAACAACACTGGCACTTTTAACAACACCGGCATTGTTGTCAGAAAAAGCCCTGTTTGCAGCCGAGGTCGCACTATTGGTAATGCCGGATGCTGCCACACTCTTGAGATTAGGACGAACAGGGTTTGCACGGCTTGAAGATCCACGACGACCAAGCGCTAATTTGGCTTTTTCTGATAATGACATGGGTAACTCCTCTACCGAATCTGCCGAATTTTCCATTTGGCGCATGCTTTCTTCGTTTAGATAACTTTCATCGTGCTGATCAACATCGGACCCCTCTGTAAGAAGACCCGCTGTGACAGGATTTTGTTGTATTACGCGCTCAACAACCGGGATCTGCTTTGCCTGGATGTCCTCAGCTTGCTTAGCGCGATGAACGTCGTTATTCTGATCGTTGATGCCTGAATGTATTGCAGTGTTAGCACTGTCAGTAGATGTTTGATCAACACTCACCCGAGACACAGCAGCAGTTGCTGTGTTTTGTCCTGCCAGACTGTTGGATACACTAACCCGGGTTTTTCCGATGACGACCTCATCGTTAGGTTGTAACAGTTGGCGCGCGATAAGACGACCGTTTACGTAGGTACCGTTGGTGCTGTTTCTATCTTCAATCAGTGCTTCATCGCCATCAATTGTCACTTTGGCGTGGATACCACTGACCGACAGGCTTGGGATGCACACATCGTTAGTTGACCGTCTGCCGATACTAATTACCTGCATTTCTGTATCGAATTCGAAGATATCGACTTCGTTATCTTCGTGAGTAACTGTAATCGTTGTCATTCTATTCCTGCGTGCATTAGCTTATTTGTGCAACGTGGTAAGACGCACACATCAGTTTCGTAATTATTGACATTTAAGGCCTTGAGGTCAACAACTGCGCCACAAAACCAAACCGTTTTGATCATAAAACACTGTCATTAATTCAGATTTGTATAATAATTGATCGTTATGTGTGTTCGACGTCAATTGCGCGGCGACTCTTAGCCCGCTTTTTGTGCTTGCAAACGAATTCGCAACGTCTCACCAGGGTGAATGATGTCATTGGTTAGGGGCGTTCCCTGTTCGTTGGTTATATCTGCAATCGATACTGAAAAGCGAACAGCAATCTCAGACAGTGTATCGCCTATAGCAACGGTATACTCAATTCTGGATGTACCAATATTGCGCGCGTCAATGACTGCTAATTTTTGGCCGATCTTTATTCGAGCATTATCAAGACCGTTCATGACCAGTAATCGTTGTTGAGAGATCCCATACTTATGTGCGATACCGCTAACGGTATCTCCTGCAACAACCTCGTGTGTCAATGGTTCTGAAAATGCACTGCGTTTGTCAACATTTGCAAATGCTTCCATAAACAGTTCCCCACTGCCAGCTGGTATCAACAAAAAGTGCGGTCCATCAGGCGGTGTTATGCCGTGTGTCAGCCCTGCATTCAGTTTGCCTAGTATGACTTCATCAATACCGGTTATTTTTGCAACTCGATCGAGACTCACTCTGAAACCTGGATCTATCAGTTCGAACGGTTGAGTATCAGTAATCTCGGGTAGTTCCAATTCTGCAGTCGGTGCTTTTACAAAATTGATCAGCGCAATTAATTTGGGCAGATAGTTCAGCGTTTCCAGTGGTAGTTCGAGCGACCAGTAATCGGTTGCAAGACCTGCGTCAGCATTTTTTTTAACGGCGGCTCTTACGCGTCCGGGGCCTGCGTTGTAGGCAGCGAGTGTGAGTTCCCAGTCACCATTAAATTCGGCATTGAGATAGCTGATATAGTCAATTGCAGCAGTAGTGGAAGCTATTATGTCCGCTCGTCCATCAAACCATTGGTCTCTCTGGATTCCAATTTCTTTTGCCGTAATAGGGACAATTTGCCAAAGACCAGCAGCGTTACCAGAGCTCATGGCTTCGGGTAAAAAACCGCTTTCAATAGCCGGTAGCAAGGCCAGCTCCAAAGGGAGGTATCGCCGGTCCAGGGCTTCGACCAGGTGTGGTAGATACAGCTCACCGCGTTCCAGTATTTTTCCAATCCAGTGTGCTTCGCGTTCGTACTGCTGCTCATAGAACAACACTCGTTCGTTTTCAGCCAAAGGCAAACGATTGGACGCACGAATACGCTCCCACATGCTTTTTGTCTGGTTTACATCACCAAAGGATTCAGGGGCGCTTTCCTTTGCTGTGGTTACCTCGTCAATCGGTGCCAGCTTGGCGTTGCTGGCTCCGCTCTTTGCGGGTAACACACTATCGGCCACATTTTTTTGGTTATCAGCCGTTATTTCATTTAAAGGTTGTTGATGGTCAGCCTGTGGGCCGCTAGTTTGATTTGCCTGTAAAATTTGCGAGTCCAGCGGCCCCTCGTAGATATGTTCATCAGATATTTCTCTTAGCATCAAGCGATCTAACTCTGGCGTATTTGCCAATTCGGGCAGGGATAAGTGAGAACCGGCTGCCTGCTGCGCGAAACAGTGAGTTGTTGCCAGCAGTAATACGGAAATCCTGCCTATCGGCGCTATACTGGAGACGCGGCGAAAATTGCCCTTGCCGATCATTTTGCGCTTTCTGCAACCAAGCTGCTGCTGCTGTCTTCGAGCTGTTCTGCTATTTGCAATTGCTGCAAACCAGCTACTTTGTGCGGCGGCCTTACTTGACACTGGAACGGTGTGTGTTGTCACGGTGGCGCTTGGTGTTAGAGTGTCAACTGGTTCGTTATTGGTTCGCATTATGCTAAAGAGCAGCGGATCAAAGAGTTGAGTAGACAAAAGTTTTGTAGGCAAAGAGGAACGAGGGATTTTTGCTGTCGTTTGTAAAGTTTGGCGGGTGGGCTTCGTGCCCGCTTCGAAAACAGTTGAAAGTAAAAACATGTTTATCGTCGATAAATTTCGGGGAGCAAGATGAGATTCCAGTTTCGAAAAGCACCTAACTGGGTGGAAGCTCAACGTCCGTTGCACCAATGGTACGCAACCAGACTTGGACAGTCTATGCTCGATGAGCTGCATAGTAGCATTTCGACCCATTTAACTGACATTTTTGGCTATCAAGGTTTACTAATAGGCAATTTTGATCATGATAAAGACCTTCTTGCCCAGTCAGGGCTACACCGTAAAATCACTCTAGATGCCCCCGGTTTGAAAGCCGATGTCAATGCTGATGTGCTGCAATTGCCTGTGGCCAGCGATACCATGAAGCTTGTGGTCTTTTTCCACACACTCGATTTCTGTGATCAACCGCATCAGGCTTTGCGAGAAGCTGATCGTGTACTTATGGATGACGGGCAGTTAATTATTATTGGATTCAACCCGATGAGCGCCTTTGGCTTACGTCATTGGTTAACAGGTTGGCGTGGAAAATCGCCTTGGCATGGGCGTTTCTATACACGAATGCGAGTTAAGGATTGGCTGTCGGTATTGGACTATCGTATCCTGAACAGCAACTCTGTTTTTTTCCGCCCACCTGTTAATAGCCGACGCTTGCTTAAGCGCTTGCGCCGATTGGAACATCTTCAACCCTGGTTGAGCGCGATTGGTGGCGCATATATCATGCAGGCGCGAAAGCAAACAGTACCGCTTACCATGCAACGTAAGCAATGGGTACGAACCCGTAGCAGTATTCCTGCTGGCAGTATTGCCAGAGCAGCAGAGCGGGCTAAAAATGCCCAAAAAAATCGCTCTGGCGATTTATAATTTGGCTGATTTGGCTGATTTGGCTGATCGGACCGATTTGTTAAAAATGAGTAGTTAGCGATAAGGCGACCAAGCAAGAATTTATGTCCAAAGTGGAAATATTTACGGATGGGGCCTGCAGAGGTAATCCAGGACCAGGAGGTTGGGGTGTTCTGCTGCGGGCCGGGCGACACGAGAAAGAGCTGTGTGGCGGAGAACAACACACTACAAATAAC
>CALHRQ010000069.1 GCA_938038175.1 uncultured Granulosicoccaceae bacterium
GCTAGTCTAAGCACCTCTCATCATGACAGAAGCATTGGGGGGAGCACAAATGGTTTGTGCAGAACAATTTACTGTAACGGGTTTGTTTTAATTTGCTGCAGCAGGTGGTTTTGGTTTATGGGTATATTAGCGCCCCATCCAACCTCCATCGACTGTTACTATTGTGCCATGTAGGTAATCGGAGGCGTTGGATGCAAGAAACACTACCGGGCCTGCGAAGTCCTGAGTTTCGCCCCAGCGGGCAGCTGGAATTCGGCCAAGAATGGCATCGTGCCGATCTTTGTCATCTTGCAGGGCCTGTGTGTTGTCGGTACGAATATAGCCTGGTGCAATGGCATTGACGTTAATACCTTTAGAAGCCCATTCATTGGCTAACGCCATGGTGAGCTGCCCTATGCCGCCTTTACTGGCAGCATAACCGGGTACCGTAATACCACCTTGAAATGTCAGCAGGGAAGCCGTAAAAATGATCTTGCCAGAGCCGCGCGTAATCATGTGTGCGCCAATGGCACGGCTCAGCATAAACTGTGCACTTAAATTGACTTCGACCACTTCATCCCAGAATTCGTCCGGGTGCTCGGCTGCGGGTGATCGTTTTATTGTGCCGGCGTTGTTAACCAGAATATCAATGGCTTCGTGGTTGCCAAGGACGTTATCTGCAAAGGCCTTTAGCGCGGCACGATCCGAAAAATCGCAAGCGTAGCCAGTAAATTTTCTGCCGATCGCTGTAACCGCTTTTTCAATGTCACTGCCATTGGGCTCAAGCGTTGCGCTAACACCTACAATATCGGCCCCAGCTTCAGCAAGCGCTACTGCCATCGCTTTTCCGATCCCGCGCTTGCACCCGGTGACCAGTGCCGTTTTGTTTTGCAGACTGAATTGTTCCAGTACACCCATCATGCGTCTCCAGAACACTGAATCAGTGTTTTCATGGCTGTTGGATTGCCGGCAAGCTCTGCGAACGCACTGTCGATTTTTGTTAGCGGTTCGATACCAGTGATCAGCGGTTTAACTTCTATCTTTCCGCTGGCAACCAAGGCGATAGCATCGTCGTAATCTTGTGGTTCGTAAACCCGTGCACCCAGCATTTCAATTTCTTTCCAGAAAAACTGAAACAGATCGACCTGCGGTTTTGTTGCATGGATTGCAACCATAACTATACGTCCGCGCACAGCAACAGCTGCACTCATTAAATCTACACCAGGTTGTGTTCCCGATACTTCAAATACAACGTCCGCACCTTTGCTATTGGTTTTCTCAAGCATGGTTGCCGCAGCATCAACGTTAGACGGGTTGATGGTTTGCATGCCCAGCTTCTCTGCCATTGCCAGCCTGTGTGTATTGATTTCAGATACCGTGACATTAGCGCCGGCACTCTTGGCAACCAGTGCCACCAACATGCCGATGGGCCCGCCACCGATAACCAGTACATCTTCACCTGCCTGTACGCGTCCACGTTTAACGTCATGGCAGGCAACTGCCATTGGTTCGATTAATGCGGCTTGTTCCAGAGGGAGTGCTTTTGGCAGCTGATGTACCGTGTGAGAGGGGACTGTCCATTTTTGTTGGAATGCGCCGTCGGTATCAAGACCGAGAAATTTCAGATTTTGGCAAACGTGTTTATTGCCACTGTTGCAAGCCGGGCATTCGTTGCAATGATCCAGTGGCCGAACAACCACATGATCCCCGACGCTGTGATCTTTAACATGACTTCCAACTGCGCATACAACACCTGACATTTCATGACCGATAACACGATGATTACCAATGCGCTGATCCATATGCCCAAGATACACGTGTAAATCCGTCCCACAGATACCACAGTAGGCGATATCAATCTCTACTTCATCTGCAGCTGGTTCCACATTGGTTTTTTGTTCGATACGAAAGGTTTTGTCACCAGTGTAATAGGCCGCTGTTATGTCCATAGGTATTGCTCAAGTTTATTGTGGTTAAAAGTTACGCCAGTGCCAGGCTCATTGGGCGCCACAGCAAGATGATTTTTAACAGCCAGTGGGCGTGTTGTGTATTGATCTATTGGAAAGGAGTGAACCTCCAACCAGCCTGCGTTACTCTGAGCCGAGACAAGGCTGACATGCAATTCCTGCATGCCGTGGCTGCAAACAGGGATACCAGCTTGGCGTGAGAGTTCGGCTGCGCGCAGCCAGCCTGTGATGCCACCGCAATTGCTGGCATCAGGCTGAATAAAGCTCAGTTTTGAATAGGCAAATGCATATTCGAATTCATGAATGGTGTGCAGGTTCTCACCCATTGCCAGTGGCATGTCAGTCGCATCTGCGATGGCGGCATAACCCACATAATCATCAGGAATGGTAGGTTCTTCAAACCATAATAAATTGTATGGCTGAAAAGCATGTGCGGCATCTATTGCTTGCTGTACGCTCATTGAATAGTTTGCATCGACCATAAACGTTTTATCTGGGCCAATACAATCTCTTATGGCGCGCACACGCTCAACATCATCTTTCAATTGTGCCTGGCCAACTTTGATTTTGACGGCGTTAAATCCGTTTTCCAGATAAGTTTCTGTTTGCTTTATGAGTTTATCAAGTGAAAAATTCAGATCAATGCCACCGCAGTAAGCCTTGCACCGATCACGGTTACCCCCCGCCATTTTCCATAAAGGGAGATCTTGTTTTTTGCCACGAATATCCCATAAAGCGATATCTATAGCTGAGATGGCAAAGCTTGCAATTCCACCTCGTCCCACATAGTGAATATGCCATTGCATGTCATCGTACAAGGCATCGATATTGTCCACAGTTTTGCCCTGGACAAATTCGGCAAGGTCATGTTTGATCAATGCAAGAATACTGTGCCCACCTCGGCCGCCAGTGTAGGTATAGCCAGTGCCAATATTTCCTGCGCTGTCGGTGATAGTGACCACTATCAGTTCGAAGTGTGTATGCGCACCATGTTTTGCATCATGCAGGGTTTCACGCAGTGGTACTTTATACAGCGCAGCATCTATACTCGAAATTGTTGCAGGCTTACTGCTGTTTGTATTCATGTCAATCGCTATTACGGCAATTAAAAAAAGACGACTATTGTCTATGGTCAAAACTTGATAAAGACAGCCACTGCAGCGTAGTCAGTTCAAGGTTTTTCAGTATTGATAGTTACTGAAAAGCGCAATGGCAGTGATTTAAAAGGCTCAGCCTGCGTCGTTGTTTTTCTTGTGTGTACCATCGCAGAGGGCACCATTACCTGATTGACGGCAGCCACAGAAAAAGACCTTTTTGGTTTCGGTTGCTGTGTATTTTGTTGGCGAGAACTCTGAGCCTTTATGGCTGCCATCGCAGAAGGGTTGTTTTTGGCTGAGCCCACAGGCGCACCAGAAGTAGTTTTCACCTTCTTCGACGTCAACAGCATAGGGGGCGTTTTGAGTTGATTGACCTTGGCTCATTGGTTGTCCTGTAGCGGGTTAAAAGGCCATGATATCACCAAAGTAGCCATTGTCTGTCAGCTTGTGAAGATCGTGCGTCAATACAGTAGAAATCACAGCTGCGTTTCAAAAAAATATTGGGATTGCGCGCTCTTTCGCCAGGTAATAAACACCAGTACAGACACGATATAAGCAAAAGCATAAAACCAAAACCACAGGCCAGAACAGACCGTTTTGAAACCATAGGTAAAACGCCGCAAGGTATAAAGCGGCACAAATCCAGAAGGTGATTAGCTGCCAGCGCAGATGCGATGCATACACTGTGCTTTGCGCTTTGTTGACAAGCATGTGATTTATTAACATGCCCATAATCGCAGTGATGCCGAACAGTACATGCAATGCCAGCAGTAGATAGCCCAGTATGGCTAAACGTTTTGCTTCAACCGATTTACCAGCCACCACTGCTTAACCATCTGTTCAATTGATCTAAGCGGTCATTACCCCAAAACATTTCTCCATCAACAACCATGGTGGGTGAGCCAAAAACGCCTCGCTCTATTGCTGTTTCTATTGCCATGCGCAAATGGTCTTTAACAGATTGCTCGCCTAATGCTGCTTCGAGTGAGTCTCTATTTATTCCAATAGATTCTGCCGCATTTAAAACAACATCGGGTTTGCTTAAGTCGTGTCCATCAACATAGTAGGCTTTAAAAAAGGCATGTACGAGCTCGCTGGTTTTAGTTGATTGCGTTTTGTCGCTATGATCTGCAAGCCAGCGGGTGGCACGGCTTGCTGCAACCGCACCAATAGGGAAGTGCTTAGGTTGGTTAAACGCAATATTATGTTCACGTGCCGAACGCGCAAAATCGATAATGGCGTAATCACCTTTGAGTGGGTAACTAAGTAATGGTGCTTGTCCGGATACTTTGAACACAGCACCGAGTAAGATAGGTTGCCAGTTGATCTTCAGGCCATGCTCGCTGGCAATCTGCTCTATGCGTTGGCTTGCCAGATAGCCGTAGGGTGAAGAGTAATCGTAGTAAAAGTCGATTTGCTTAGCCAATATACACCCCTTTAAAAAGTAGTATTTTATGCGTAGAGTATTAGCGGTTGCAAGACTCAGGAAGCGGCACTTATAAAATAATACTGAGCAAAATATACTCTAATGTGCTGCCAAAGAGCGACTGATCACCATACGCTGAATTTCTGACGTGCCTTCATATATCTGACAAACGCGAACATCGCGGGCAATGCGTTCAACTGGATAGTCTTGCAAGTAGCCATAACCACCGTGAATCTGAATGGCTTCAGAACAGACCTTTTCAGCCATCTCACTGGCAAATAGCTTTGCCATTGATGCCTCGACAAGGCAGGGTTGCTGTTGATCGCGCAGTGATGCTGCACGCCACACCATTAATCTTGCAGCATCAATTTGTGTTGCCATGTCTGCAAGTTTAAAAGCAATGGCTTGATGTTCAAAAATGGCTGATCCAAAGGTGGTTCTCTCGTTTGCAAACCGTAGGGCATGTTCATAAGCTGCTCGTGCCATACCGACTGATTGCGCGGCAATGCCTATGCGTCCGCCTTCAAGATTGCT
>CALHRQ010000070.1 GCA_938038175.1 uncultured Granulosicoccaceae bacterium
TGCAGCTTTTTATTTTGCACTTCTTCATAGCCAGTTTATCGTCGCGGCACCTTATAGGTTATTACCCGCGTCACTGGTACTGGAGGGTCAGCTCTTGCGAGTGCGCGAACGGAAATCAATAACGCTGGCTACGCACTACAAGGCGATGAAGTTTCCTGCGATGTTGATGAAAACGGATTCTCGATTATTACGGATGAATCAGGTAAAACGGCTCTTTGCTTCGCTGATAATATGCCAACGAAAGACAAAGAAGACGTCGTTGTCAGTGTAGACAGTGTCAATGCTAACAAGGCTCCATCGTTCACACCAAGCAGTGATATCACTATAGGTAAAAACATTGGCGCTTACTCACGCTTTGGCTGGGCAAGTGATATAGATGATGGCGATGAAGGTGTTCAGGGGCTGCATTTTGAGCTTGTAAGCAACAGCAATGTCGCCTTGTTCTCGGATCAACCCAGTATCAGTTATCCATCAGGTACTTTACGCTTTGCCCCTGTGCGCGGGCAGACCGGGATTGCTTCAGTAGGGTTTGTTTTAGTTGACGATGGTGGCGTTGCAAATGGTGGGCAGGATACATCTGCTGTGTATAACCTCACAATAAGCATCGTCGAATCCCTGTCTATTTTAGTTGATGGCAATGTAATATCATGGCCGGATAATGGTTGGTACCAAGTGCAAGAGGAAGGTACTGGTACTTACACAGAAATATGTGCTGGTGTACGTTCATGTGAAGTCGCCCCTGGTTCCTATATTGTGATAAATCACACCACAGGTGAGAGGTTTAAGGGTATTGAGGTTGTAGAGGAAGGTGGCGATCCCTCCGGTGTTGCATCATCTATTTCGGTGGATGGAAATGTAATATCATGGCCGGATAATGGTTGGTACCAGGTGCAAGAGGCAAGTACTGGCACTTATACAGAAGTATGTGCTGGAGTACGCTCATGTGAAGTCGTACCTGGTTCCTATATTGTGATAAATCACACCACGGGTGAGAGGTTTAAGGGTATTGAGGTTGTAGAAGAAAGTGGCGTTCCCTCTAGCGAAGCATCATTTATTTTGGTTGATGGCAATGAAGTTTCCTGGCCGGATAATGGTTGGTACCAAGTGCAAGAGGAAGGTACTTATACAGAAGTGTGTGCCGGAGTACGTTCATGTGAAGTTGTCCCTGGCTTCTATATTGTCATAAACCATACTACGGGTGAGCGGTTTGAGGGGATTGAGGTGGTCGGGCGTTAATGGGATGAGGGTTATACCAATCGAGAGGTATATAACCCGTAACCTGTTAGCCGTTAGCCGTTAGCCGTTAGCCGCAAGCCGCAAGCCGTAAGCCGTAAGCCGTAAGCCGTAAGCCGTAAGCCGTAAGCCGTAAGCCGTAAGCCGTAAGGCAAGCGCCTATCTTTGGGAAAACAGGTAGACCCTGTATTAAGTACTAGGGATTTACTCAATGCTATAGTCTAGTCATTGGTATGTGGTCTAACCCGTTTTACTCAGGCAAAAAATTGAAAAAATCACCTTTAAATGGCAATCCTCGTATTCGTGCCATCAAGGCCGATGAGCAGGATGAGAATCGGCGCTGGCCTGAAAAAAAACACCTTGCATCTGAGCACCCGGAATTATTGCCTAAACCTGGCAGTAAAAGCCGAATACACTCAGTCATTACCGCCCTACCTTTGTTGATGGTATTAGCGGGTTTTTATATTTACTTCAAAGGCGAAAATGAACAAAGCAGCGGTACACCTATTGTTAGTGAGCTAGTTGATCGCCAGGGTGAGTATGCCGGTGTGTCAAGTAGTGGGTCAAATAAACATTTTATGTGGCTGCGGGATGGTGAAAAAAATCTGGGTGTACGAATTACTGTCGTGCAGTCAGAGCAGTTGAAGTCGATTGAAAAAGGGGTGATGTTGGAAGTTAAAGCTGCACCGACTGTGATCGGCTCCAACACTTTGTGGGCTTATTCTGTTAAAGATGCGGATGGTTGGGTGTTAGCGCCAACTAAATAGTAAGTGATACGATTTATACTTCTATTCGGCTGGCACTTTGCTTATTTTAATTTTAAGTCGTCCTGACTTTAACCTTATCTGACCTTAACGCTAATTGACTTTATTCGTACCTGGGCCATCGCGCTACGTCACTTGAAAAAAGATTGACTTTAATGCCCTTAATTTAACCTTGAGACTGTTCTTTATGTAACTGAGATAATCTTTTTACATCAAGAGCTAAAAGCACTAACTTCAATATACTAAAAACCACAACAAGAACACCGAATCTCATTAACAAACCCCCTGCAGTTTCATCTGGCTTCCACAGTATGACAAATATAAACAAAGCAGAGAGCAGGCCATCGAGCAAGCTGTACTCGAGTGAACGTGGTGTAAACTTATGCTCAATTATCGGTTGCCGGTATATTGCTTGAAGGCCACCGAACGATAAAAAGAACATTGGTACAACGGCAAGCTTTAGCAGCGCCAGTTCTATATTGTGACCAAGGCTATAGGAAAGAATAGCCACCAGCACGAGTAGTACGAATACCAATGTGTAGTTTCTGATAGCTATCGATTTTTTATATTGCAGTGTGTCGTTGCTCTTATCCATAGAATTCCTTTGCGGTTTGTTATTCATGAAACATAACAGGATGATGAGTTTACTATCGTAGCACTTTCAAATCAGTGACACACTATTTGCAACACCGCAACACCGCAACACCGCAACACCGCAACACCGCAACACCGCAACACCGCAACACCGCAACACCGCACAATAGCATCAGAGCGTCACCGTATAAGTGCTATTCAGTATAGATAGACGGCGCCAGAACGCCCCGAACCCTTGATGTTCTGTTCAACATTGATACCCCTTCCACTACCGCTATCTTGTGGTGCACCAATTGCCACTGTTTCTCCATCGGTAGTGATGCTTGTAGACTGGCCAAACCATTTATCGCCTCCTGGATTGCCGGGTTTTAAATAAGCCTGCTGTTGCCAGATCCCGTTATTGCGCACATAGACATAAGCGGCACCAGAGCTATTTTGGCTATTATCAAACTCGTTGCCGTTAATGCCTGGCGTACCACCGTCTTCGAGTAGAGCGCCAACTACCATAGTGTTGCCATCTCCACTGAGACTTACAGATGTGCCAAAAAAATCTGCGAGTTCAGAGTTGCTCGCTTTGACATAAGCTTGTTGTTGCCAATTACCACTTGTCTTTTGAAATACATAGACAGCACCTACGTACATTGAAGAGTCATCATTCTGATTACCATCTATACCAGTTGCCAGGCTGCCTTCTCCCTTTGCTGCAACAGCTAAAGTTTCGCCATCGGCACTTAAGCTCAGTCTGCCGCCAAACTGATCTTTGTTATCGCTGTTGCTGGCTTTTATATAAGATTGTTGTTCCCAATTTCCGTTTATACGCTCAAACAAATATACAGCGCCTGCTGAATCAAGCCTGTTGCTACTCTGATCGCCATTGACTCCTGTAGCTAAGCTGTCCTCTCCGGGCGCACCTACCGCAAGCGTATTACCATCAGCGCTTAAGCCATGCGATGTGCCAAACAGATCAATACGCTCGGTGTTGCTGGCTTTCAAATATGCCTGTTGTTGCCAGATGTCGTTGATGCGCGTAAACACATAAACGGCACCCGCATCATCAGTAGAATTGCTACGCTGGTTGCCATTGATGCCGGTGGCATTGCTGTCTTCTGACGTAGCGGATACTGCCAGCGTATTGCCATCACCGCTTAGGCTGACAGCGGAGCCAAACGCATCACTACTATCAGCGTTGCTGGCCTTTAAATAAGCTTGTTGTTGCCATACGCCATCAGTGTTTGTATAAACATAGACAGCTCCAGACCCGTCAGATTCATTGCTGCTCTGATTACCGTTTACACCCGTGGCTCCACTATCTTCATTTCTGACTCCGACAGCCAGGGTATTGCCATATGAACTAAGGCTGATAGCTAGCCCAAAGCGATCGTTCGGGTCCGGGTTGCTCGCTTTTATATAGGCTTGTTGTTGCCATTGTCCCTTACTTCTGGCAAAAACGTACACAGCGCCAGATTGGTCGGCAGAATTATCCTGCTGAAAACCATTTACTCCCGATGCAATGCTGTCCTCTTGATGAGCGCCTATCGCCATTACTGTACCGTCGGCATTTAGCGCTACAGAATGTCCAAAGTCATCATTGGGGTCGCTATTGCTGGATTTGAAATAACCAATAGCTTCAGTCAGTGGGCCGGATACAAGCAGTTCGTTTGAATCAACGCATTCGGCTGCGTTGCAGGCCTGAATAATGTATCGGGCATTGAGTTTTCTGTAAAGCGCTACGCGGTGATTAAATGTCAGTGTGGATGAGTCGAGATCTTCGCCTATTTGTGAGAAGCCAGATGATCCATCTTCGTTTTCCAGAATGCGATAAAAGTTTGCACCTTGTACAGCTTGCCAACTGAAGCGGAAAGTCTTGTCAATAAATAGCTCCATCGAGGCTGTAACTGGCTCAAGCATTTCATCTATCAGTGGGTCGGTTCCAGCAAGAGATTCTGCCAGGTTACTGACCCCATCATTGTCATCATCAAATTGAATTGATTCAAACTGAGCTGCAATGATTTGAACAGATTGTGATTCGGATGACTCGGTCCTTAATATTGTTTCGGCTCTTGCCAATAACAAATCACCGTTGCCGTCGAAGAAAGAGACCACCAAAGGGTTCTCTTCATCAACTTGAAAGTCTGTTGACAATTCCCATGACTGATCAAAAATCCAATCGGCCTTTATGTCTATGTCTCCCCATGCAACTCGAACACGCAATGCGTTGGATGAATAAACCGGTACGGTAATATCAAAATTGACGCGGATTGTGGCGCGTTCTTGTTCTGCTAATGCTTCAGCTGCGGCTTGAATTTCTGCTTCTGCCTGTGCAGCCAAAACATCAGCTTCTACCTGTGCTTGTTCCTGTGCTTGTTCCTGTGCTTGTGCCTGTGCTTGTTCCTGTGCTTGTTCCTGTGCCTGTGCTTGTGCTTGTGCTTGTTCCTGTGCCTCTGCTTGTGCTTGTGCTTGTTCCTGTGCCTGCGCAGCCAGAGCATCAGTTTCTGCCAGTGTTGTGGCTAGTGCTTGAGCCTCTGCAGCTACTTGTGCATCTGCCGCCGCTTGTGCATCCGCTTGAGTTTGTGCAGCCATCTGTGTATCAGCTTCTGCCTGAGCCTGAGCGTTACTACTGTTATTGCTTGCATCTGACATTGCGATACCTGTTCCGGAATCTGTACTGTCTGCTAAGACAGCGTTGCCTGCTATGCTTTCCGATAGGTTCTCAACATCGGGCTGATTAACGCCAGCGTTTTCAGAGCTGCCTGAGCCGGAACAGCCCGCAACAAACAACACGCAAGTAAATATCGTTGCACGGTGTAGAAGAGAATATGATGATTCTAATTTCATTGTTATTGCGCTTTTTAAATGGAGATGCTTTGTATTGGCCTGACTGCTTAATGGGTTATACACGGCTATCTGGCTAGTACACCGTCATAGTGTATTAGCAAGGAGGATGCGCTTTTCAGGTCTTAACAACGGAAAATGCGGGTATTAATACCGCTGTGATCTGCTAGTTGTTTTTGTTGAGAAATGTTGGAGTTAAAACGTGCACACGTACTGTTGTGCATAAGTTGAGTAAGACTAGACTATTGCGTTGTTTGCGTACGTTTTATTGAAGCAGTGTGTTAACACTCTTGGCTGGACTTGTACCTTAAATTTTATAAGTGCTTCAATTTTATGCCGCTTTATGCCGCTTTATGCCGCATAAAGCTTCAAAGCCTTAATGCCACATGTAACTTGTTGCCATCCAGGTCACGCACATAAGCGCCATAATAGTTTGGATGATAGTCTCGAGGGCCGGGCGCGCCTTCGTCTTTTGCGCCTAGCTTAATTGCTGTTGTATAAAATGCTTTGATAGCCTCGATATCTGGCGCATAAAACATGATTTGCGTACCATTACCAAAAGTGGCTCTCTGTTCGTTATAAGGTATAACAATATACACGCTTATATTGTCATCACTTCCAGCATAGCCTCGTTCATGTGCTTCTGAAAATAAACAACGCATGCCGATTGTGGCTAAAACAGCGTCATAAAATTCAGCGGCGGCTGGCATGTTGTTTGTGCCGATGCAAACACCTGAAAGCATGTCTGTGTCCTTTAATTAAAACCACTCTGAAATTGACGTTTCTCTAACTTCAGAACTGCTCTAACCCTAAAACCGCATTAAGATTTAAACTACTTCAAGATTGAAATTCACGGCTATGAGGCAAACAATCGTCTGAATGATGGAATAAAGCGAGGTACTGAATTTATATATTGATGATATTCATCGCCATACATGGCGCAAAGCTTTTGTTCTTCGTGCAATGTGCCTACTACAAGGTATGCGCTAGCTAATATGGCGGTGACAAGACCGTATTCCGAAATGGCTCCACCCCAGAAAAATAAAAACACACCAGAATACAGTGGGTGGCGAA
>CALHRQ010000071.1 GCA_938038175.1 uncultured Granulosicoccaceae bacterium
AGTCCCTTGTGCAAGCCATACAACGTTATTCAGTTTTGCTGCCTCTTCTTCGAATATATCAACAAAGAGGTTGCCGATGATTTTTCGTTTTTTTTCCGGATCGTTTACACCGGCAAGCTTTTCCAAAAAGCGATCCTCTGCATTGACCCTGATCACTCGCACACCCATGTTGTCAGCAAAGGTTTGCATCACCTGATCACCTTCGTTGAGACGCAACAAACCATTGTCAACAAACACGCAAGTTAACTGTTTGCCAATAGCACGGTGTAAAAGAGCGGCAACCACAGAGGAATCAACACCGCCTGAGAGCCCCAGTAAAACTTCATCCTGAGCGACCTGTTTTGAAATGCCCTCAACTGCGTTGTCGATAATGTTGCCAGGTGTCCAAAGCGAATCGCATCCACACACTTGCTTTACAAACCGATCAAGGATTGCAGCTCCTTGCAGCGTATGAGTCACCTCCGGATGGAACTGAATGCCATAGCAACGGCGTTTTTCATCACTGATAATCGCAACTGGTGCGTTTTCACTGGTGCCAACAACACTAAAACCATCGGGTACGGATTCCACCCGATCACCATGGCTCATCCATACATCGAGTTCAGCTTGCGGTTTGTTCTTGTTGTTCTGAGTATCGTTTTCATCTTCCGACAAGCCCGCCCGATCAGACAAGCCATCAAGCAAAGTACAACCACCTTGAAGCCTGACTGATGCATAGCCAAACTCACTGTGCGACTGGCGTGCTTGCACTACGCCACCGAGTTGATGGACAAGCGCCTGCATGCCATAACAGATACCTAGTACAGGCACCTCAAGCGACAAAACAGACGATGGAATTGTTGGTGCATTTTTTTTAATGACAGACTCTGGTCCACCCGAGAGAATGACACCACTGGCATTAAATTCTACCAGCGTTTTTTCCTTTACATCCCAAGGATGGATCTCGCAATACACACCACTTTCACGCACGCGCCTTGCAATTAGCTGCGTGGTTTGCCCACCAAAATCGATAATTAAAATACGTTGCGCGTGAATATCGTGCATGAGCTGTTTTTAATCTTTGTATAGCTAAAAGTTTTATTGAGCTGCTTTATAGCCTTGAATTGGTGTCTAAAAACAATGGACTTTTTTACTGCATTTACTGCAAAGCGTTTAGGTCTAGAAACAATAGGCTATTAGAACTGCGTTTATAGCGTTTTGTTTATGTCTAAATGCCACTGTCTTCTATGGATGACGATAGTTAGGTGCTTCTTTCACCATTTGCACATCGTGCACATGACTCTCTCGCATACCTGCACCAGTAATGCGCACAAACTGTGCGTCTTTACGCATGCTCTCGATGTGCGGTGCACCACAGTATCCCA
Organism: uncultured Granulosicoccaceae bacterium; assembly: GCA_938038175.1. GTDB lineage: Bacteria > Pseudomonadota > Gammaproteobacteria > Granulosicoccales > Granulosicoccaceae > Granulosicoccus. The sequence goes on from CALHRQ010000071.1 coordinate 1,365, forward strand.
TGCTGGAACGCACACCTCCCAACATTTGGTGCACTATGGCGGCAACTGGACCCTTGTAAGGGACGCGCCCCTCAATGCCTTCTGGAACCAGCTTGTCTTCTGAGTCCTCGTCATCCTGAAAATAGCGATCACTTGAACCGGCACGCATCGCACCCACCGAGCCCATACCTCGATACGATTTATAGGAGCGTCCCTGATAGAGTTCAACTTCACCTGGCGCTTCTTCAGTTCCAGCAAGCATGCTACCCACCATAACGCTGCTGGCGCCTGCTGCAATGGCTTTTGCCATATCACCAGAAAAACGAATTCCGCCATCGGCGACCAACGGAATATCGGTCCCGGCCAACGCTTCAGCCACCTGCGTGATTGCGGTAATTTGCGGCACCCCAACACCTGCAACAACGCGTGTTGTACAGATGGAGCCAGGCCCGATACCCACCTTAACCCCATGTGCACCATGAGAAACCAAGTCTTTCGCAGCGGCACCCGTCGCGATATTACCTCCGATCACATCAACTTCTGGAAACCGACTCGCTACCCACTTAACTCTATCGAGTACACCTTGGGAATGACCATGCGCAGTATCAACCACCAACACGTCTACTCCAGCGGCTACCAATTCAGCAACACGCTCGTCGGTATCGCCTGCAGTGCCTACCGCTGCACCTGCCAGCAAGCGTTGTTGTGCATCCTTGTTAGCGTTAGGAAAATCCTGTGCTTTTTGAATATCTTTAACGGTGATCATGCCGCGTAATTCAAAGTTGTCATTGACCACAAGTACTTTTTCTATTCTGTGCTGATGCAATTTCTCAATCGCAGCCTCTCGCGATGCATGCTCTTTTACCGTCACCAGCCGCGACTGTGGCGTCATGATGCTGGATACCGGTTCGTTAAGGCGTGTTTCAAAACGAAGATCGCGTTGCGTAACGATGCCTACCAGTTTTTCGCCATCCACTACCGGCAAGCCCGAGATTCCCAGCTCTTGCGTGAGCTCGACCACATCCTGGATGGATGTTGAGGGCGAAATGGTTATAGGTTCTGTTACCACACCACTCTCGTGTTTTTTAACGCGCGACACTTCTTGTGCCTGCCGCTCTATCGACAGATTTTTATGAATGATGCCAATGCCACCTTCCTGTGCAAGCGCGATTGCCAGGCGTGATTCCGTAACCGTATCCATTGCTGCAGACAACAAAGGAATATTAAGGTTTATGTTTTTCGTCAGACGCGTTTTCAGGCTGACATCTTTAGGCAAGACCTTGGAATGGCGGGGCGTGAGCAGCACATCATCAAAGGTGAGTGCTTCTAGGATTTGCGGCATAGGTGGTCGTCCATAGGGGATCACAGATGCGCTCTAATTGTACAGTGAATTCAGACCTTTTCGGTTCTCTGATAAAAGATAAAACTAGTGATTAAATACACTAAGTGATCTACCTGCACTGTTATACAGGTATGCTTGGCCATATTATGACAACGAAGACACAACAAAGACGCATCTTCACGGTCTCGCGTCTCAACCAGGAGGTGCAGCAAACGCTCGAATCCAATTTCGGCACCCTATGGTTACAGGGTGAGCTTTCCAACTTTAGTCGCCCCGTCAGCGGACACTTTTACTTCACCTTGAAAGACAGCCAGTCGCAGATCCGCTGTGCGATGTTTCGTGGACAAAACCGCTATGTGGATTTTCAACCGGAGAACGGGAACGAAGTATTAGTGCGCGGAAAGCTCGGGCTATACACAGCACGAGGGGATTTCCAGCTCATCGTGGCGCACATGGAAGAAGCTGGCAGCGGCATACTGCAAAAAGCATTCGAACAAAGAAAGCAGGAACTCAATGCTCTGGGCTGGTTTGATGATGCGGCTAAAAAAGCTCTGCCCGATGTGCCACAAACGATTGGTGTTGTAACCTCAACGACCGGTGCTGCAATCCGCGATGTGCTGCAAGTGCTTGCCAGGCGTTACCCGCAGGCCAACATTGTCATCTATCCAACAATGGTACAGGGCAAAGCGGCCGCACCCAGTATTGTGCAGGCCATCAACACTGCTGTCAGACGCGCGGAGGCCGATGTTTTGCTCATTGTCCGAGGTGGTGGTTCTCTCGAAGATCTGTGGGCCTTCAATGAACAATCCGTTGCTACGGCGGTGCGTGAATGCACAATACCCGTAGTCAGTGGTGTGGGCCACGAAGTCGATATTACCATTTGTGATCTTATTGCGGATTTACGCGCACCGACACCATCTGCTGCTGCCGAAATGGCGACACCGGATGGCATGGTGTTGCTTGGCCGTGCGCAGCAACACAATGCATCACTGATGCGCATCATGGATACAACAATCAAAAAAGCAAAAAAAGAGGTTGGCTCACTGGAGCAACGCTTGGCTGCAAGGCACCCAAGGCGTCTTATAAACGATCGAGCACAACGCATAGATGAGCTGGATAACCGTTTGCGCAAGGCCTTGATCGGCGTTGTGCAGCAAAATGTTTTGCGCCTTACCAGAGCCGAAAGCCGGCTACACACAAGTTCACCTGCACGCGAAATCGGCCACAGACAAAACCAAATAAACACCTTATCACTCAAGTTGGAGAATGCACTAAAGAGCTCGCTTTCCAGCGCTCAAAACAGATGGGGCCTGGCTGATCGCGCCTTAAGTACCGTTAGCCCTCACGCAACCTTGAACAGAGGCTTCGCCGTGGTTAAATCAGGCACCAAAATTGTGCGTAATGCTGCAGATCTATCGCCTGGTGACTCCATCGTGACTCAGCTTGCACAAGGCGAAATCAGCAGCGTTGTAGAAAAAACAAAGTGAAAAATCTAACGACTGACCAAAAAAAGACCAATAAATTTTAACCAATTGATAACAAAACACAAATAACCCAGTTTTATTTCACTTAGCACTGTTATGACGATGTTAAGTGCTGCATAATACAGCGACAGCATTTGCATCTTTGCCCAGTTTTTGATAAAACACCGCGCTTAATTCGTACGCGTCTACTCATAGAAGAGGCCCAACATGGCCAAGGTTACATCGAAAAAAACAACCGCTTCTGCAGCGGCCAAAGAAACCAAAGCAAGCGGCGCTAAAAAAGTTGCCAAAAAGACATCTGCGAGCGCTGACTCAGCAGCCAGTGCAAAAGCCAAAAAAACCGCTTCCAAGAAAAAGGCAGCGTCTAGCAGCGCCAAGAAAACCGCAAAGAAAGTGTCTGCTACAAAAGCCGAAACGAAAGCCGAACCTAAAGATAAAGTTGTAGCCAAAGGCAAAAAAGAACAGGCAGCTAAACCTGCAAAGGCGGCTAAAAAGCTTGCTGCCAAAAAAAGTACTTCAAAGAAAAAAACATCCGCCGCTAACGGGACCGTGTCGAAGAGCGTTACATCCGATAATACGTCTACAAAAAAAGTGACAGCCAAAACCGCTTCAGTATCCAAAAAGAAAAAATCCACGGCAGCACAGAAACCGAAAAAAGTGGCAAAAACCCAAGCAAAAATTGAAAATTCAGTTGACGTAAAAGAAGTTAAAGAAAAAGTCAGCAAGAAAAAAGCAGCATCAAAAGCTAGCGCAACCACTATTGCCGTTGGAGAACCCACAGCGCAAACGGTTGTGCCTTACGAGCGAGAGAAAAACAGTCATTACATGGATGAGGAGCAGCTCGCCTATTTCAGTAAAAAACTCACTGAATGGAAGCAGCAATTGATGGAAGAAGTAGACAGAACCGTTGGCCACATGAAAGATGATGCGACCAACTTCCCTGACCCAAACGATCGCGCAACACAAGAAGAAGAGTTCAGTCTGGAACTACGCACACGAGATCGTGAACGAAAACTGATCAAGAAAATCAACGAAGCACAAAAACGTATTGAAGAAAACGAATACGGTTATTGCGAAACCTGTGGTGTCGAGATTGGTGTTGGTCGCCTCGAAGCCCGCCCCACTGCAGAGCTGTGCATTGATTGCAAAACGCTCGAAGAAATTCGCGAAAAACAGATTGCCTGACCCGTTGCACATCCGAGCGTGTCAGCGTTTCTGAAGCCTCCCAGACAATGACACATAAATCGGCCGACTACACCGGCCGGTTTGCTCCCTCACCAACCGGTCATTTACATTTTGGATCGCTGATTGCTGCCCTTGGCAGCTACTGTGATACCAGGCAAAATAACGGCAATTGGCTGGTTCGAATAGATGATATCGACCCTCCTCGCGAGCTTGCGGGCGCGGCCGACGGCATTTTGGATACCCTCCTCAATTACGGCTTTGAATGGGATCAAGAGCCGCTTTACCAAAGCACGCGCAGCGCAGCCTACCAGGCTGCATTGGCAGAGCTTGAATCTGTAGCAAAACTCTACCCCTGTAACTGCAGCCGTAAATCACTGCTTGGCTACCCGCACTATCCTGGATTTTGTCGAAACACCACTAACGCAGCTTCGAGACCCCTTGCCAGGTTATTGGCTGAAAAGCCATCCGTGCTATCGTGCGCAATGCGTTTGAACCTTGCCGATCACTATGCATTTAATGACCGCATCCAGGGCCAGCAGTCCAGGCGTTACAATATTGATATTGGCGACCCAATTCTATTACGGCGAGACCGATTGTTTTCCTATGCACTTGCCTGCGCTATTGATGACAGCGAGAGCATCACACATGTTGTGAGAGGTGCCGACCTTATAGATGCCACGATTGCACAAATTGCCATCATGCAAGCTTTGCAACGACCACAGCCAGAATATGCACACCTGCCTGTGGCAATGAATCACAATGCCCAGAAACTGAGCAAGCAGACCCTGGCCACCCCACTTCACACATTACCCGCTTTACCGACTTTAAAGCTCGCCTGGCACAGCCTGCGACAACCGGCTTTTGATGCACAATCTGTCGCAGAATTCTGGAATGGCGCGTTTAAGCTGTGGGATATCAAACGTGTGCCAGCGATCATGACGTTTTCATTGCCAACAGACTCATTGGTGTAAATTGTAGCTATGCGAGACAAGATACCCTATGACCATACCCTGCTGATTTTTCTGGTTGCCCTGTTTGTATTTAGTTCTCCACTGACACATTGGTGGTCAACATTGCAATTGCCCTGGTACTCTATTTTCGTATTTTGGGGCATTTTTATTATCTTGGTTGTCATTAATACCAGAAAGCAAGGTACTGACGATGGAGATTGAACTGTGGTGGTTGTTCGCTGTTGCCATAAGTTATCTCGCTGTTCTTTTTATGGTCGCTTATGCGGCCGATAGCGGTCTAATTCCATTCCGGCTTGTCAGCCACCCGCTGGTTTATTCACTCTCTCTCGGGGTGTATGCCACGTCATGGACATACTACGGCAGCGTGGGTCTTGCAGATAGCAGTGGCTATGCGTTTTTAACAATCTACCTGGGTGTCACAGGTGCGTTTTTGCTTGGGCCATATATTCTCAAACCAATCTTAACGCTTTGCAGGGAATATCAATTAACGTCTATTGCCGATCTTCTGGCTTTTCGTTATGGCGGGCGAGGTACCGGCCTTGTGGTCACAGTATTTATGCTGATTGGTATTTTGCCTTATATCTCTTTGCAAATTCGTGCTGTTACACAATCCATTCAGGTTTTAAGCAAACAGGTTCCTCCAGCATTGCTGGCTTTGGTTTTCTGTTTGATGATCACAGTGTTTGCGATTTTATTTGGCGCACGGCATTTAACACCACGTGAAAAGCACCATGGACTGGTGGTCGCGATTGCTTTTGAGTCCGCTATTAAACTGTTTGCATTGCTGGTCGTTGGCGGCGTGGTTTTATTCCAGGTTTTTGATTCGCCCATTGCGATGAACCACTGGATAAGCTCACAACCAAATGCCTTGTCAAATCTCTATGCTCCAGCACAAACTGGTTTTTGGTCAACTTTGCTATTCCTGGCTTTTTGCGCAGCCTTTCTGCTGCCGCGTCAATACCACATGGCATTTGTCGAAAACCAAAACCCGAAACATTTAAAAACAGCTTACTGGTTATTCCCACTGTACCTTTTACTGTTAAACCTGCCTATAATTCCGATCCTTTTTGCTGGGCGATTTCTCGAACTTGGCATTGACCCGGATTTTTATGCACTGGGTATAACACTAAGCCTTGGCAAGGAATGGTTGGCAGTACTGGTCTTTATCGGTGGACTATCCGCTGCCAGTGCAATGATGATAGTGACCACACTGGCCTTGTCCTATATGTGCATGAATCACCTGTTGCTGCCTGCGTCAATGTCAGGCGCACAGCCAGATGACTTCTACCGTCGATTGCTTTGGAGC
>CALHRQ010000072.1 GCA_938038175.1 uncultured Granulosicoccaceae bacterium
TGGCAAACGCATGTTCTACCGCCAACTGGAAATGCCACTACAGGATGCTTACAAGTTTGCAGGCGAAACCATGGCCTGCAACATGATGGCAGACGATGTGCTCGAAGGGATAAACGCGTTTAAAGAGAAACGTAAACCAGAATGGAAAAACAGTTAAAAGCCTGAAACCTTGGCGACAGAGACTTCGGCGTTGTCACGCAACCACGCTTCAAAATCATCTGGGCTTAATGGCCGGCAGATCATGAAGCCTTGTATTTCATCACATTTAAAATCCAACAATATTTTCAGTTGAGAATGCCGCTCCACTCCCTCAGCAACCACCCCTAAGCCTAGGTTTTGGCTCAAGCTTATGATCGCAGATACAATTGCGCTATCACCCTTATCAGTATCAAGCTCAGATACAAATGAACGGTCAATTTTGAGTTTATCTACTGGCAAGCGCTTTAAATAACTAAGAGAGGAAAAGCCGGCGCCAAAATCGTCCAAGGCAATTTTAATACCCAGCTCTTTTAAACGTGACAGAGTTTGTATGCCTTTATCTATATTGTGTAAAAACAGATTTTCGGTAAGCTCAATCTCTAAATATTCTGGATTCAAACCACTTTTTGTAAGTGCGTTATTAACATCATAAATAATATTTCCAAGTGTAAACTGTAACGACGAACAATTCACTGCGATAGAAAATGGACCAAGACCCTTTTCGATCCACAACTGTATTTGCTTGCAAGCATTATCAAGAACCCACTGCCCGAGCGGCAGAATCAAACCAGTTTCTTCCGCTAAGGCAATAAACTCAACCGGACTTATACAGCCTTTTTCAGGGTGATTCCAACGTAGCAAAGCCTCGACACCAGAAACAGCACCAGATTTTAAATCAATCTTTGGTTGGTACAATAAAGAAAGTTGATCTTGCTCAATTGCTTGTTTAAGATCTTTCTCCATTGCAAATTTGGCTAGGGCAATTTCATGGATTTCCCGTGAATAGAATTGAAAACCGTTACGCCCCTCCTCCTTAGCGTGATACATTGCTACATCAGCATGTTTCATTAACGAATCTGCATCACGGCCATCGGTGGGATACACACTGATTCCGATTGTTGTCGTCACAACAACTTCAAAATCACCGATCAAGTACGGCGATCTAACACTACTGGATATCCTTTCCGCAACTCTTGCAGCATCTTCTACATTTTTTATATGGCGAAGCAAGACAACAAACTCATCCCCACCCAGCCTTGCAACAGAATGGCTTGACTGATTGACGGCTTTGACTGGTGGGCAAAGCGCATCAGAATCTCTTAATACGTCAGATAGCCGCTTGGACACTTGCATTAATAAATCATCACCAGCATCATGCCCGAGCGAATCATTCACTTTTTTAAAGTGATCAAGATCGAGGAACAGCAAAGCAAACTTGCCGCCTGTCCGCTCAGCGAGTTTTAAAGTGGCGTTCAATTGCTCGCTTAGTTGCGCTCGATTAGGTAGGCCTGTAATCAAATCAAAATAAGCGAGGTCGTGAATCTGTTGCTGCGCGCTAGTGTGCTCTGTGATGTCCTGCAATGTGCCGACCATTTGGGTACACGCACCAGATTCATCAATATAGGGTTCGGCTTCAAGTCTTAAGGTGCGAGCATCAATCTCAGAAATAAAAGTAAATTCAATTGAGAGGTAATGTGCTTCTGCAATTGCGGTTTCAGTTGCTAGACGAACACTATCGCACTGATCAGGCGGAATTTTTTCAAGGAAGTCGCTCCAGGCACCACTAACACGGGTTGCTCCAAAACCGATTATGCGAGCAAATTCACGCGACCATGACATTTCATGATTGTGTGAGTTCAACTGCCAATGTCCAAGTCTGGCAATGCGCTGCGCATTATCAAGCTGAGATTGACTAGTGCGCAGATCATCTGCTGTTGCTTTAGAACGTAACATATACCGTAGTCGATACGGCAGTATGAAAAAATTAACAGGCTTGGTTAGAAAGTCAGTAGCACCTTCTTCATAAGCTCGAGTAATCGAATCTAGATCATCCGGCCCCGTAGTCATCAAGATGGGAATATGCTTCCCCATCGTTTTCTTTCGAATAGCAGCGATAGCATCCAAACCATCCATAATCGGCATGACAGCATCCATTATGATCAGGTCAGGACAATACGCTTCGAATAAATCAATAGCTTGTTGGCCGTTCGATGCATGCAAAACTTTAAAGCCTGCGGCTTCCAGCGCACCTTCTGCCATTACAAGACTTGATGCATCGTCATCGACGTGCAAAACAACCGGTCTCTCTTTGCGCACCATATGCGAAAATATCGGTACAGCACAGTTGGTGGCAGGCAAATTCAAGCTGCTTGCTCGACGTATTCTTGGATTTCGTCCAATGCGATATCAATTTCGCCTTGCAGCCGATGAGAGAGCACCTGGTAGACATTCTGGTGACTTTTGCATACAGCAATTTCTCTATCTGACAGAGAATTCGTTAATACTATTGCGCCGAGATAAGCTGAGCATGACTTAACTGAGCGCACAGTTTTTCTAACAAGCTCGGTGTCAGCAACATTGGTAGCTGACAGTAACTGACTAACGTCGTTTTGGATAGATTTTGCAATAAGAGATACAGTTGGCGTAAGCAAGACTGGTTTACGAGGCCGCAGCAAGGCTCGGATTACGTTTACAGCGTTTGAATCAATGGCCATCATGGTCGTTGTTCTGATTATTCTTATTATTAGTTACTTTAGCTTATTCTTTTTCAGTCTGATGAAATCAGCAATCGTCTTTATTCTCTTCTTAGCTTAAAATTCTGACTTCATTGATTCTTTAGTTTTTTAAGCTGAGCTAGCGCTAATTATTTTCTTTTTTTCTCTTCTTACCTACGTCATATTCCAAAAAAGAGCACTCTTCTGTGTTGAGCTTCTTTGATCTTAGTTGAAACGTTTGTTGTGAGAAAAACTCTTTGTTCAGAGGAGATTTTTTACTGGGCATCTTCCATTGAATATCTATTAATGTTCCTGTCCATATTGCTTGTTGAGCGCAGCCATTTCATCCTGTATTTGAGCAAGCTCAAGCATGGACTCATGCAGCAATGGTACGTTGGCAGCCTCACTAACACTGAGTCTGGATACACGAGACTTCTCCTCATCAGCACTCTGTAACGTAAACACCCACTGCCAAACGACCAGCGCACACATTAAAAACAGAGAAAAAACAACAGGAGATGCGATCGTCAAATGTCCCCATACAATCAACAAATACATAGTGCCTGCGCTAACAACACCTACCGTGGTTTTCAAAAACATGTTCTGTTTACCGTTCAACCCACACCAAAGACATACCGTAAAAGCCGCATTAATGACGGTTTTATATTGCAATGCCAGGTTATTTACGAATCTGTATACATCGTATCGACGATTCTGCATACACCTTTATAAATTTATGAAGATCCGTTTAGCACAATGAAAACGGGTGGGAAAATGAAAGCACAGTCGCATGATCAAATTGTGCATGGCGCAACAATGAGAACCCGATCAAAGAATAACCCGTGCTGTGGAACTGATCACAGCATATTGCCAGAACAGGCCGATTTTAGTCTTTAATTTTTAAAATTGGCCATCCTCAATCAATTACACCCTGTTTACGCCACCTTAAGAGAGCATCATCTGTCACCGCCAGCCAGCGCTTTAATGTGCTGTCGGTATGTTCACCCAAAGCTGGGCCGGCCCATTCGGTAGCACCAGGTGTTGTGCCTAACTTCGGGTGAACGGCAGGCAGTACACGCTGCTGGCCATTTACCCTAACCGTCTCAAACGTTTCTCTTGCCTGAAAGTGCTCATCATCGACGATATCGCTAATAGCGTTAATTGGGCCAGCGGGAACGCCTGAATCATGCATTAAAGAAAGCGCATCTGACGAATTTAACGACGCAGCCCAGGCTGACAAAACAGAGTCAATTTCTGCCTCATGGGTAACGCGACCAGCATTATTTGCAAGACGCGGATCTATTGCAAGATCCGGTTGGCCAATAGCACGCATCAGGCGAGCAAAAATAGAGTCACCATTGCCCCCGATAACAATAAATCGACCATCGGCGCAAGCGTAAGTATTCGTCGGTACGATACCCGTTACTGTTGTGCCAGATGGCTCACGCACCACACCTGCACCATCATATTCTGGCAACACACCTTCCATCATATTGAAGACAGACTCGATAATGGACACATCTATAGTCTGACCGGCACCACCCTCACCCTGCCGCTTGAAAAGCGCCAACAGAGTACCGATTACGGCGTGCATACCCGCGAAAGTGTCACCGAGACTCAGATTCGCACGCACAGGCGCTTCTCCGGAGAATCCGTTGACATAACGCATACCCCCCATACCTTCACAAACGGATGCGTAACCTGGACGTTCTGCATATGGTCCGGATTGACCATAGCCAGAAACACGTGTGTATATCAGCCCGGGATTCGATTGTTTAAATGCATCCGGCCCCAAACCCCAACTTTCCATTTTTCCAGGCCTGAAGTTTTCTATCAGCACATCAGTTTTTTCCAATAGCTTCAACGCTATCGCCTGCCCTTCCTTTTTTGACAAATCCAGCGTAACCGAGTGCTTGTTTCGAGCGATGCTGCTCCACCAATACGACGTTCCAGTATCATCCAGCACACGCCAATTGCGAAGTGGATCACCCTTACCCGGCGGCTCTATTTTGACAACTTCTGCACCAAAGTAGGCCAGCATCTGGCCGGCAAAAGGGCCAGCTATCAATTGACCCATCTCCAGAACACGGACGCCTTCAAGTGGTTTTTGCGCTTGCATATTGTTTCGGATTACTTTGTTGCCAATGCTTGCAGCATACTGGCAATTAAAATGACGGGCTAGAGATTGTTGTATAGTAATCTATGGGCCGGTTCTAAACAGCCAGACAGTTTGATTTTATCATTGAGTTTCAACGACAGTATTTTACCTGACAGCATGTTCGGCAAATTTACCTGACACAAAGACATACGAGCTACATACTCATGAACACAACTATACCAGGAGACGGAAAATTTCCACTGGCACAGAATCTGGCTAACCATGCTCCTCTGTCTCCATTAAGCTTTTTAAAACGCGCGGCAGATGTGTATCCACAATATACAGCGCTTATTCACGGCCAACAAAAAACAAACTGGGCTGACGTCTATACGCGTTGTGTCAAGCTGTCATCCAGCCTTGCCAAAGCCGATGTAAAACCCGGTGATGTAGTGTCAATAATCGCACCTAACATTCCTGCGCTTTTTGAAGCACATTTTGCTATTCCGATGTGTGGAGCTGTGCTCAATGCGATTAACACTCGTTTAGAAGCAAAGACCATTGAATATATCCTCTCTCACAGTAGTGCTAAAGTACTATTGGTCGATCGTGACAGCACAGCGGTTGTCAAAGAGGCAATACAACACATGGGTAGTCCGCCCCTGCTTGTCGACATTAATGACGCTACAGCCACAGGCGATGCGGTAAGCGATCTGGATTATGAAACGTTTATAGGCAGAGGCGATGCAGACTATGCCTGGCAGCTACCAGACGATGAATGGCAATCCATATCACTGAATTACACCTCTGGCACAACCGGTAACCCCAAAGGCGTTGTGTATCATCATCGCGGCGCTTATCTCAATGCGATGAGTAATATCACCGGCTGGCATATGGGGCCGCATCCGGTTTATTTATGGACACTCCCCATGTTCCATTGCAACGGCTGGTGCTTCCCTTGGTCATTGGCTGCTAATGCAGGCACTAGTGTTTGCAGCCGAGCGATCAGTGCAGCGGTGATCTACGAGCAAATAGAGAAAAACGCAGTAACGCATTTTTGTGGCGCACCAATAATCCTTAACTTTTTAATCAATGCTGATGAAACCGATGTAAGGCCATTACCACACACGGTCGAAGTTATGACTGCTGCCGCACCACCTCCGGCCAGTGTATTGGCACGCGTTGAAGCATTGGGCTTTCATGTGACGCATGTTTATGGGTTGACTGAAACCTATGGGCCTGCCGTAATGTGTGCATGGAAAACAGAATGGGATGCACTGGATGCTGAACAGCGCGCCACATTGAAATCTCGCCAGGGCGTGCGCTATCAAGTGCTTGAAGGGTTAGAAGTGATGAACCCAGAGACCATGACACCAGTACCGCGCGACGGCGAAACTATCGGTGAAGTGATGTTTAAAGGCAACATCGTCATGCGCGGATACTATCAGAACCCTGAAGCCAATGCGGAGGCTTTTGCTGGAGGTTGGTTTCACAGTGGGGATCTGGCCGTTATGGATGAGGAAGGCTATTTACGAATTCTTGATCGCGCTAAAGATATTATTATTTCAGGCGGTGAAAATATATCGTCTATAGAAATAGAAAACTGTCTGTATGCACACCCTGATATTATTGATGCTGCAGTTGCTGCCAAGGCAGATGAAATGTGGGGAGAGACACCATGCGCTTTTGTAGAACTTGCAAAAGATGCATCGGTTACCGAACAAGAACTGATCGACTACTGTCGAGAAAATCTTGCACATTTTAAGTGCCCAAAGCATATTGTTTTCAGAGAACTACCAAAAACATCTACCGGTAAAATCCAGAAGTTCAAGTTGCGGGAGTGGGCAGATGCATTGTAATTTTTCATATGGCGCAATACATTTCATATGGCGCAACACATAATAAGCAATGCGCAATAGCAAAGGGTGTTTTTATAAACATAACAACCTGACTGAATGCGGAATGCGGAATGCGGAATGCGGAATGCGGAATGCGGAATGCGGAAAAATCATACCCCACCAATTCAATGAATCAAGCAATGCAAAAAATTATTGACCTACAGCGCTATCCGATAGACAAGCCGGATAGCACAAAATACAAAGACCTGGTAAAACGCTGCCAAAATGACTTGCGTGAGAACGGCATGTTCTCACTCGATGGCTTTATGTTCAGCGACGTTGCAGAAAAAGCAGCCTCATCTCTCGAACAAAAATTTATCTCTGAGAGTTTTAAGCACGAGCGCGAACACAACATTTATTTTAAAAAAGAAATTCCCGACATTAAGGCCGACCACGACGTGCAAACACGTTTTAGCACCTCCAACTACACACTTTGCGGCGATCAAGTCACCGACACTCCAATGGATCAACTGTACCGCTCCAGTGCCTTCGCACAGTTTCTCGGCGCATCCCTGAATAAGTCAGTTCTCTATCCCATGGACGATGCACTCGCTGGTTTAAATGTCATGTCCTATGCCGAAAACCAGCAACTTAACTGGCACTTTGATCGTTCAGAATTTACCACGACCTTGCTACTTCAAGCCCCTGAGAGCGGTGGCGAATTTATCTATCGGAAAAACCTTCGTAGTGATAATGACCCCAACTATGAAGGTGTAGCAAAGTTGATTCGAGGCGAAGATGAACAGGTAACACAATTGCAACTTCACCCTGGAACACTCAATGTGTTTAAGGGAAAAAATACCGCACACAGGGTAAATGCGACAAGGGGCAAGCGCACGCGAGTGATAACAGTGTTCTGTTATTACGAAACACCCGGAGCAAAATTTACTGATGAGGAAAAT
>CALHRQ010000073.1 GCA_938038175.1 uncultured Granulosicoccaceae bacterium
GTTGAGTTTGATGTAAAGCCCTATTGTCTATTCTGCTAGACCTCCAGTGCATGCTCACTCAATGTGTTGTAGTAGGGCATGCACTCTTCCACGACTGCTTTTTGCTTGTCATTCAAAGACTGTACTTTTGTACGCGGAGGCCCAAAGCCTGTGCTTTTTTTAACTGAATCGTACCAGTGCGCATGCCATAGGCCATCACTGTCGCGTGGCCCAGCTGGCCAGCTCAGCATGCTTTGCTCAAACTCAATATTGATTGCAGCGCACATGGCTCTCAAGTGTGTTTCTGGTTCGGTTAAGAACCGCGCGCTATCGATGACCAATGGTTTGTAACCGCTGTCAACGACTGCCTGGTAAATACGAGCCAGTTCTGCAAGACCCAAGTCTCGGGCAGTCACTGTATGGTGCTTAACAGCATAAGACGCAATCATATGCTCGGGATGCCGAATCAAAAACATGTGTTGCAAACCACTGATCCAATCCAGCGGTATGTGAGGCAGCAAATGTGTGCTGATGTGTTTTTGGTAGTGCAAACCGGTTTTAGGTACAACACCCAGATTGCTGAGTATTTCAGGCAGATTGTCGCCGTAACGTTCGACGATTTCGTTAGCCATTGGATGATCAAAACCAGTCTGGGCCAGGTAATAAGCATAAAAGGGTTCATCCCATACGCTGCTGTCACTGCGATTTTCCCAGGCACGCATCATCGCGGTGGATATATTGCGTGGGCCTGACCACATAGCCAGGGTTGTGCCTTTCACAGTTTGCTTAGTCACTTAGCTTGCCCATTCAATTATTTTGTCTTCCTTTAATTTGCCTGATCTGTTTTGGTTTGCTCAATCAGTTACGCAGCCTACGCTTTGGTTTGCTATTCACATTAACTGTTATCTGCAAACTGCAAACTGCTAACGCACTTCACTTACCCACTTTACGAGCGCGACCCACGCACTCGCTTACAGGTTTCCAATTACGCAAGCTGTGAAAAAGCCTTATCAGCCGCAGCTATGGTTTTTGCAATGTCGTCGCTGGTGTGGGCAGAGCTCAAAAAACCAGCTTCAAACGCTGAAGGTGCAAGATAGATATGTTGCTCTAACATGGCGTGAAAAAACATCTTGAATCGGTCTGCATCACAGGCCATAACAGCCTCAAACGAATTAACTGTTTCAGCTTCACTGAAAAACAGACCGAACATGCCACCAACATTGCCAGCCGTAAAAGGAATGCCATGATTCTTTGCTGCCTTTTTTAAACCACTCATAAGTTCTGCTGTATTGTTGTGCAATTTTTCATGAAATCCGGGCGCTGACAGTAGCTCCAGGGTTTTAATTCCCGCCGCCATCGCTATAGGATTGCCAGACAACGTACCTGCCTGGTAGACCGGCCCTAGTGGTGCGATCTGATGCATGATGTCTTTGCGTCCGCCAAAAGCACCCACTGGCATGCCGCCGCCAATGACTTTGCCAAGAGTTGTTAAGTCAGGTGTTACGCCATAGTGCGCCTGAGCTCCACCAGCTGCCACACGAAACCCGGTCATCACTTCATCAAAAATTAAAACGGCTCCGTGCTTGTCGCACACGGACCTTAGCGCCTCCAAAAAGCCGGGTACCGGTTCGACAAAATTCATGTTGCCGGCAATTGGTTCGACGATGATGCAGGCAATGGAATCCCCGTGCGAACCGAATAGCGTATTCAGCGCATCGATGTCATTAAATGGCAGGGTGAGTGTGTGCTGTGCAAACGCTGCAGGTACACCAGGCGAATTTGGAACACCCAAGGTTAACGCGCCAGAACCCGCTTTAACCAACAATGAATCTGAGTGTCCGTGGTAGCAGCCCTCAAACTTGACGATGTTATCTCTGCCTGTAAATCCGCGCGCGAGCCGGATCGCGCTCATGGTGGCTTCGGTGCCGGAACTCACCATACGTACTTGTTCTATTGATGGCACCAGTTTGCAGATCAGCTCCGCCATGCCAGTCTCCTGCTGGGTTGGTGCGCCAAAGCTTAAGCCGCTTTCGGCTGCTTGCTGTACTGCAGCGATAACCTCAGGATGAGCATGGCCCAACAACATAGGGCCCCAGGAGCCGACGTAGTCCAGATAGGCCTGGTCATCCGCATCATAGATATAAGCACCGCTGGCTCTGGATATAAAGCGCGGCGTGCCACCGACGCTGCCAAAAGCGCGAACCGGTGAATTGACGCCACCTGGGATGACTTTTTGGGCTTTTTCAAATAACTGTTGGGAGGCTGACAATGTCTTTTTTGTGCTGTGTTGTGAAAAAACACAACATACCACTGTTG
This sequence comes from uncultured Granulosicoccaceae bacterium, assembly GCA_938038175.1. GTDB lineage: Bacteria > Pseudomonadota > Gammaproteobacteria > Granulosicoccales > Granulosicoccaceae > Granulosicoccus. The sequence goes on from CALHRQ010000073.1 coordinate 2,296, forward strand.
ATTGCGCTCTGCCACGTAGCGAGTTGATAGAAGTCACTTCAGATGGGGTATCGCACAGTCGATGTTTATCTGGGATGGCGTTAACACACTGGTAGCGACCGCAATTCAGCTACACTTCTGATAAGCATTTGAGTGTGATAGAGATTGAATGAACACTGAGTCACCCAAGCCATACAAACGTTATATGTGTATCGTTTGTGGTTGGGAATACGATGAAGAAGCTGGTGCGCCAGAAGAAGGTTTGGTCGCCGGTACTCGCTGGGAAGATGTTCCGCTCAATTGGTGTTGCCCCGATTGTGGTGCAGTTAAAGATGATTTTGATATGGTGGAGATAGGTTGATGCAGGCAGGTCAGACGCTAGCGGAGTATTTGCAGTCTCAAAGACACGTTATGCCTGAACAAGACGCTAAGGCCCTTGAAGCCTTGTTATTAAAAGTGGCCCATGCCTGTATTCGCCTGACCTGGCTTGTCAGGCGTGGTGAGTTGGCGGGTGTGCTTGGCGCTGCAGGTCAGGAAAATGTGCAGGGCGAAGAACAAAAGAAGCTCGACATTATTGCTAATGAGGTCTTCATCGGTTCCATAGAAACCAGTGGTCTGCTTGCCGGTTTTGCATCTGAAGAGATGGATAATCATTATCCAATACGAGAGGACCTGACACGGGGCCAGTATTTGCTGACTTTCGACCCACTGGATGGCTCTTCTAATATTGATGTCAACGGATCCACCGGAACCATTTTCTCAATCACCAGGCATGGCGGTAGCGATGCGCCCGTCGACGCCGATTTTCTACAGGCAGGTACAGAGCAGGTTTGTGCGGGTTATTGCCTGTACAGTTCTGCCAGCATGTTGGTGTTGACACTGGGAGACGGTGTCGTTGGTTTTACACTAGACGATGAACGTAACGGCTTTGTGTTAACTCACCCCAATATGAAGGTGCCAGCTCAAACCAGTGAATTTGCCATTAATGCCGCATACTCTGGGTATTGGCAACCACCTGTAAAGCGCTACATTTCAGAATGCGTTGCGGGTAGTGATGGGCCACTTGGCAAGTCCTACAACATGCGCTGGGCAGGCTCAATGGTGGGTGATATTCACCGTATTTTATGCCGGGGTGGCGTGTTTTTATACCCACTGGATGAGCGTATGATAAAGGCAGGCAAAGACGGTAAATTACGTTTACTGTACGAGGCAAATCCCATGGGCATGCTAATAGAACAAGCTGGCGGTAAGGCGCACACTGGCCTTGTACCCATTATGGATATCGCGCCCGATTCACTCCATCAACGCGTGCCCGTGATAATGGGCTCTGCAGAAGAAGTAGATCTCATTGTGAGTTATCACCTCAATTGACATTCTGGGAACACATCCCGCTCAATGAAATGAACGATGAGCAATGGGAATCACTGTGCGATGGCTGCGGCCAGTGCTGTTTGCAAAAACTTGAAGACGAAGACACTGGTGAAATCCATCTCACCGATATTGCCTGTAAATTACTCGACACCAAGAGCTGTCGCTGCTCGCGCTATGCAAGCCGATTCGAGCAAGTACCTGATTGTCTTTCTGTGAGAGATGTGGTCAATGAAAACCCGGGCTGGTTGCCGCAAAGTTGTGCCTATCGTCGTTTAGCAGAAGGTCGCCCCCTCGCTGATTGGCACCCATTAGTGTCGGGGGAACGCGATTCAACGTTGAACGCAGGCGTATCTGTATCTGGTCGGTGCGTATCGGAAACGCAAGTGCCTGTTGCAGAATGGACAGAACACCTCATTTATTGGCCGGACGTAGACTAAAATTAAAACTTGTCAAAAGTTTTATGGTTATTTTTCATTGCGTTAGAACTAACTGTAAAAAAACCAATTAAGGTGTGTGCAACAGCCAGGTTGTGTGTTTAAATTAGCGCTTTGGTGTGGCAGCAGTTTTGCTTTGACTATCCAGGTAATGTGGCAATCGTTCAATCGTCACTTGGTCGCTACCATTCAATGGATTGACAGGTTGCCTGTCCATACATTTTCGTACGCTGCGCTGCACATTTTTGTGCTTGATTAACGGGCACATTGCGCACAAGGTTTGTTTACAAGCGCGCTCAACAGTGTGCACAACCCAGAAGCTTTTTTCGGAGAAAACATGGCCTCGGACAACGCAGAATCAGAAATTCCCAACGAAGCCAATGGTGTTGATCGTCGAGCACGATTACGCAACACCATCGATTCACTCATCAAGCTCCGTCAGGATGTCGTAGTGAGTTACTGTGCTTTGGCAGGTGTTAGCTCCTTCGATCGTCGTGACGAAGAGGGTCATGCAGTCAATGCTAAAAAATTGCGGGAGTTTTGCCAAATTATGGTGGATTACACTGCAATGGGGCATTTTGAAGTTTACCAGCGCATCATTGAAGGTAAAGAGCGCCGTATGGCGGTTAAGAAAGTAGCTGAAGAAGTGTATCCAGCCATTGCCGAAACCACCGATTTTCTGGTTGACTTTAACGACAAATATGATGTGTTTGAGGGCAGTAAAGAAGACGTTGATATGCTCAGGGGTGATCTCTCGCGTCTGGGGCAAATCATCGCGGTACGCGGAGAGCTTGAAGACCAAATTCTGGATGCCTTAGCCCAGAAGAAATAATGCCCGGACCTAAAGGCTCAATACAGGGCCTTCAAGTCCATAACCTTTTTAATTCCAGAACCTGTACAAAAGACAGTATCTCACTATGCACAATCCCGGCTCAGGCAATCAGGCTGCCGGTGTGCTGCGTCTAAAAAAGCGAGAAGAGCGCAGAATTCTGGCAGGTCATCTGTGGGTATTCTCCAACGAAATCGACATTCAGGCCACGCCCTTAAAATCCTTTGACGCTGGCGCACCTGCTGTACTCGAAAGTGCTTCGGGTAAGTTTCTGGCGCATGTGTACGTCAACCCGGCATCTCTAATCTGCGCTCGCATCACCAGCCGAGTGAAGCCTAAACCATTTAATGTAGAGCTACTGGAACAACGCCTTCTTTATGCGCTTGGCTTGCGCGAGCGGCGCTATGGCTTGCCGTATTATCGTTGGGTACACGGTGAGGGCGATTATCTGCCTGGTCTTGTTGTCGATCGCTACAACGATGTCGTGGTTGCTCAAATAACAACAGCGGGCATGGAGGTCTACAAAGATGACATTGCCGATTTGATCGTAAAAATCGCGGGTGTCAGCAGTGTGTGTTTTCGAAACGATGTGCCGATTCGGGAGCTGGAGCAGCTGCCACTGTATCGAGAGTGGGTTGCAGGTACAGATCCCGGCTTACTGAAGGTGGAAGAAAACGGGCTGAGCTTTACTGTGCCAACCGAACTGGGCCAGAAAACCGGTTGGTTTTATGATCATCGCGAAAGCCGCTTTAGCGTGCGCGAATGGTCAAAGGGTAAGCGGGTGCTTGATCTCTACAGCTACATTGGTGGCTTTGGTCTTAATGCTGCCAAGGCTGGGGCAAGTGAGGTAATGGCCATTGATGCATCAGCTGGGGCTGTTGAGGCTGCCAACGACAATGCCAAAGCTAACGGACTGTCGGATAATTTTCGTGCACTGGCTGCTGATGCTGTTGAGCATATGCGTGAGCTGGCGCAGCAAAGCGCGCAGTTTGATGTGGTTATCCTTGATCCGCCGGCCTTTATCAAACGAAAAAAGGACCGCGATGCAGGCATGCGTCACTATGCCTTAAATAATCGCTTAGCCATGAAGCTACTTGCGCCAGGTGGTATTTTACTCAGCGCATCCTGTTCACAGGCATTGGATTTATCGCAGCTGCAACAAGTGCTGCGCCAGGGCATGCCTAAAAGTGCAGAATCCTTGCAACAACTGCAAATGTTTCAGCAAGCACCGGATCATCCGGCGAACCTTGCCATGCCCGAAACGCTTTACCTCAAAGGTGTCATCGCGAGGCTGCTCTAAACCCGTATAATCAACGTTCGTCATTTGGCAAACCTGTAAAAGTCATGCTGCAATACCCACAAATAAATCCGGTTGCTATCGATCTTGGACCTATTGCCATTCATTGGTATGGCATAACCTATCTGATCGCGTTTTTGGTGGGTTGGTGGCTGGCCAAGCACCGAGCTAAAAAGCCAGGCTCGGGTTGGGAGCCGGACGAAATCGGCGACATCGTTTTTTACATCGTGCTTGGTGTGGTGGTTGGTGGCAAGCTCGGTTCGGCGCTGTTTTATCAAACCGAAAGCCTTATCAGCGATCCACTTGGCACGCTCGATCCGCGTAATGGCGGTATGTCGTTTCATGGTGGTTTTCTGGGTGTGGTTGTGGCGCTATGGTTTTACGCCAGATCCACCAAGCGTACTTTCTTTCAAGTAGCAGACTTTATTGCACCGGCTTTTCCTATCGGCCTTGGGGCAGGGCGTGTCGGCAACTTTATCAATGGTGAGCTTTGGGGGCGTGTTACCGATGTGCCTTGGGGCATGGTATTTCCGCATGTGGGTCCAGAACCACGCCACCCCAATCAGATCTACCAGATAATTGGTGAGGGCATCATTCTGTTTGCTATTGTGTGGTGGTTCTCCAGCAAACCAAGGCCACGCATGGCGGTCTCCGGTATGTTTGTTCTGGTGTATGGTATTTATCGCTTTCTCGTGGAATTTGTACGAGAGCCTGATGCACATCTGGGTTTTGTGGCAATGGATTGGTTCACCATGGGGCAGATTTTGTCCTTGCCTATGGCGCTGCTGGGTGCCGCTATGTTGTGGTGGGCTTACAAGCGCGATGGCGCGGTGCAGGCTAAGGCTTAATCACCGTCATGCAACAGTATCTTGACTTGCTACAGCACGTTGTCGATCAAGGCGTCGATAAAGGTGATAGAACGGGTACAGGTACGCGCAGTGTATTTGGTTATCAAATGCGCTTCGACCTTAATGCTGGCTTCCCTCTGCTAACCACTAAAAAATTGCACATCAAATCCATTGTGCACGAGTTGCTATGGTTTCTGGCAGGGGACACCAACGTTGCCTATCTTCAAGAAAACGGTGTCAGCATCTGGGATGAATGGGCAGATAGCGACGGTAACCTTGGCCCAGTATATGGGCATCAGTGGCGTTCCTGGCCGGCACCTGATGGGCAGAGCATTGATCAGATAAGTAATCTACTTGAGCAGATACATAAAACACCCGACTCTCGGCGTTTGATTGTCAGTGCCTGGAATGTGGCTGATATAGACAACATGAAACTGCCACCTTGCCATTGTTTGTTTCAGTTTTA
>CALHRQ010000074.1 GCA_938038175.1 uncultured Granulosicoccaceae bacterium
TCGGCATTGCCAATATCTTCTGCGGCTAGCCTGACTAAGCGCCGCGCGATATAAGTTGGGTCACATCCACCATCAAGCATGCGGCATAGCCAGTACAGCGCAGCATCCGGATCAGAGCCACGAATACTTTTATGCATCGCAGAGATCTGGTCATAAAATTGATCTCCACCTTTATCAAATTGCCGCAAACTATCGCGCGTCAATTCAGTTAACACATCCTGATCGATGATGCGTCTTCCATCACCTTCGACACAAGCAGCACCATCATGCTCGGTAGCGCTCCGACCAACCCCTGCGTGATCATCTGCGACATCACTAAAGCCAGGACTGTTGTTATCAGCAACAGTCTTGGCATCACGCTTCGCACAATCAAAGGCTAGCTCAAGCAACACCAATGCGCGGCGTGCATCACCATCAGCTGTTTGTGCAAGGAGGTTTCGGTGTTCGTCACTGAATTCAATATCGTATTTACCCAGGCCACGCTCACTATCATCAAGCGCACGATCAATCACCTGCCTGAGTTCAGTTACATCCAGGTGCTTAAGCACGTAGACCCGAACACGCGACAACAAAGCGTTATTTAATTCAAATGAAGGGTTTTCGGTTGTAGCACCAACAAAATGAATAGTGCCGTCTTCTATGTGCGGTAAAAAGGCATCTTGCTGAGCTTTATTGAATCGGTGAACTTCATCGACAAACAATACGGTTCGCTGGCCGGTAGTGTTCTGTAATTCGCGTGCTGATTGCACGCTCTCGCGAATATCTTTGACACCGGATAGCACAGCAGAAAGGCTGATAAAAGCCGCATCGCTGTGTGTTGCAATCATTCTGGCAAGGGTAGTTTTACCGGTCCCGGGCGGACCCCAAAACACCATGGAATGCAAGCGGTTATTCTGCAGTGCCTGCCTTAGCGTACTGTCTTTTGAGAGAAGCTGTGTTTGGCCAAAAAAGGTATCGAGAGAGTCTGGTCTTAGCCTGTCTGCAAGTGGACGCATGGACACATCCTCTTGAAACAAACCTGCCTGGCGTGGAGACATTAAATATAGTGTTCAGTTGGCCCTCTGGCCAACAACATCGACACCTTCTGGTGCTTTAAAATTAAATTGCGCATCGTTCAATTTAACGTCTGGCTTGAAATTGTCAAACATGATCTGTGTTGCCTGACCAAAATTATCACGCAGCTCCATGGCCGCTAGTCCTTTGTCATTGAGGCCAAGAAACATGGCTTCAAAGTCGGTGTTGTTATTGTGCGGTACAAGCTGCACCCAATCGATACCTTCCGATACGCCAAGGGGTTTAACCGTAAATTCTGATTCCAGGGAGGCGGTACCCATTAACAGCACAAGTGGTGTTCCACCCACTCGCTCGTTAAGCGGATTGACCGTCACTTGTTCCAGCTCTTTATCGAACAGCCACAGATTGGCACCGTCAGACACAATCTCTTGTGCAGCGTCACCTTCGTATTGCCAGATAAACTTGCCGGGCCGCTTAAGTATGATTTTGCCACGATGGTTTTGGATAACTTCATCGTTTTCACCGTAGAGTGTTTGCTCAAAATCAGCGGTGAAGGACTTCAGCTCGGTTGTAAAACGCGTTAGCCGTTCGAGCGTTTCAGCCTCACTGGACTGAGCGCGCAGGCTTGACACAGAAAAGACCAATGGCAGGAGCAGCACCCAAAAAAAGTGCCGTATGAGAGTAGGATTGATCATTCGTGTAGTCATAGAGGTATGGTGTCGTCATCTGCAGGCAATTACAAGCCCTGCAAAGGCTATACCGGCGGCGGCGCCAGCACCTCTCTGGTACCACTGCCTGTAACCTGACTGACCACACCAGCGTTTTCCATCTCTTCAACCATACGTGCAGCGCGGTTGTAGCCAATTTTAAGGCGCCGCTGTACATAGGAAATGGACGCCTTACGCGATTCCGTTACAATCGCCACAGCCTGATCGTAGAGTTCATCAGCCTCAGCACCGGCATCATCGCCAGAGGCGGTTAAACCCGGAATGGGTGCGCTCGATTCATGAAGAATAGCTTCAATGTAATTCGGCTCGCCTGTTTGCCTGACATGTGCTGAAACATTGTTAACTTCGTGATCATCTACAAATGCCCCATGAACACGGATAGGCACGGCGGTACCTGGAGGCAAATACAACATATCCCCATGCCCCAGTAATGATTCTGCCCCGCCCTGATCAAGGATGGTGCGCGAGTCCACTTTTTGCGATACCTGGAATGCGATACGCGTGGGTATGTTGGCTTTGATCAAACCGGTGATAACGTCGACCGATGGACGCTGCGTTGCCAAAATAAGATGTATACCTGCTGCACGTGCTTTTTGCGCGATACGCGCAATCATCTCTTCGGCCTTTTTACCAACCTGCATCATCATGTCGGCAAATTCATCCACGACCACAACGATAAACGGCATGGATTCTAGCGTTGGCGGTGCGGCCGTTGGCTCAAGTGAGAGCTCTGCTTTATACAAAGGATCAACGATCGGTGTGCCTGCGGCTTCAGCTTCGGCAATTTTCTTGTTAAAACCTGCGATGTTGCGCACTTTTAACTCGGCCATCAGTGTGTAGCGGCGCTCCATCTCACCAACACACCAACGCAGCGCATTAGCCGCTTCTTTCATATCGGTGACAACAGGTGTAAGCAGATGTGGAATGCCATCATAGACATTCAACTCAAGCATTTTAGGGTCGATCAGTATTAGGCGTAAATCGTTTGGTGTTGCCTTGTACAAAAGGCTTACCAACATGGCATTAACCGCAACGGACTTACCAGAGCCGGTTGTACCTGCCACCAGCAAGTGCGGCATCTTGCCAAGGTCTGCTGTGACAGGTGTGCCGCTGATATCTTTGCCAAGAGCAATGGTCAGCGGTGATGTTTTGTCAGTATATTCTGAGGATTGCACCATCTCACTGAGCTGGACAATTTCACGGTGATCATTGGGTACTTCTATTCCGATGGTCGATTTGCCTGGAATAACTTCAACCACACGCACGCTAACCAATGACAGTGAACGTGCGATGTCTTGCGAGAGATTAGTGATACGGCTGGCTTTGATGCCGGGAGCTAGCTGCATTTCAAAACGCGTGATAACAGGCCCAGGGTGCACTGCCACTACTTCTACCGCGATTCTGAATTCGGCCAACTTGTCTTCGAGCAGCCGCGACAGCGCTTCAAGCTCTTCGTCGGTAAAGCCAGGGCTTTGCTGTTGTGGTGCATCCAGTAACGAAATAGGAGGCATTTCAGAATCAGGCACATCAAGCAACATTTTGGTTTGTTGCTGCTCTGGTGCGCGTTGCTTGATGGCAATTTTCTTTTTGGATACGGCCGCTACTGCGTTGGAAGCGGCGTTTGCATGACCCTGTGCAGTGCCTTGGACTACACTTGATGCCTCATTAGCATTTGCACGCGCAACACGTGAAGTGGCAGCCGGTGCTGTACCGCCTGATTGTGGGTCGGCTGCATCAGCTCCATTGGTGCCGGCTGATGAACGCGCCTTGGCACGCGCCAGCGCCGCTTTGACCGGTGACTGTAATACGGGGATGTCATCAAGATCATCCTCTGCCAGAGAATCGGCATTGGCATCAAGATTAATGTTTTTATTGCCACCCGTATCAGAGCTGGCCTTTTTGGCAGCGCTCGCAGCATCGCTTTCAGCGCCCAGCAATTTGTCCGCGATGCCGCTCTTCGCACGCGCTTTCTCACGCGCTAGTGCCAATGCCGCGGCCAGGCCGCCACCCTTAACCGGGGATGCCTCACCCGCCCTTTCATCGAGCAAAGGATCATCAACAATCGGTGTTGCTGCATTGCCACGTAAGCGTGCTCGCCTGATACGTGAGGCCTCTCTGACCTTTTGCCGCTCAACGAACTGCTCACTGAGTTTTTCAAATACAGCACCAGCCATATCGAACAGGCGCAAAACCAGCGCACCCATCGCTTCGATTAGCTGAATCCAGGAGGTCCCAAAAGCCAGCGTCAGTGAACAAAAAAACAAGGCAAGTAAAAGTAGCGTGGTGCCCAGCGGATGTAAAAAAGCCACCAGCCTCCAAGCCACTTCGGTACCCAATATACCGCCCCCAAAAGTGCCTCGCGGCAGGCTGCCTTCTGAAACCGCAAAATGCAAATCAGCCAAACCACTGGCAGCAACCAGCATTAAAATTATGCCGATGATGCGGACAAACACGAAAGGCTTGTAACTCGTCGCCTGCGGTTTTTTTCTATCACGGAACAGCAACCACCCGGCTGCTGCAAGCATGGCCGGCATAAGGTAGGCCATAAAACCAAACAGATAGAAAGAGACATCTGCAAACCACGCACCCGCCCTGCCGACGCTGTTATGGATTTCCGTGTTGGTACCAGTGTGTGACCAGCCCGGATCGTCTGAGTTAAATGTTAGCAGGGCAAGCGCGATTATGACGGCCGTAAAACAGCAAACGATACCGCCCACTTCCGTGAAAATACGCCGCATTTGAAACAAGGTAGCACTATCTGATAAAGCGGCCGATGCTATAGCACGTGAATCGGCCTTTCGGCCCGCCGCCACTTTGCCGCTCCTGCCTCCTTTTGCCCTATTGCCGCGGGCTGCCGGAGCGCGTTTGGTTGTAGCTTGAGCCAATTCAAATCCTGCAAGACGTTGTGTAGAGGTTTACCTAAAACAGATAAGTGGCCAGTTCGCAGGCCATGACTAAAGTGTAGCAGACAGCATCGCTAGTGACCTGTAACATGCTTGCAATATAGAATGCTTCAAATCCGCATTAACGCTTAAATACCATGACAACAGAACAACACCACAAACTTATTATTATCGGCTCCGGCCCAGCTGGATATACAGCGGCAGTTTATGCAGCACGTGCCAATTTAAAGCCCGTTGTCATCACCGGTATGGAACCAGGTGGCCAGCTCACCACAACAACTGATGTGGATAACTGGCCTGCCGACGTCGATGGCGTCATGGGGCCAGAACTGATGGAACGCTTTCGTGCACATGCAGAAAGATTTGAAACCAGCGTTATCTCTGATCATATAGACAGCGTCGACTTCTCCAATAAACCGTTTGTGCTCAATGGCAGTAACGCAAAGTACACTTGCGACTCGGTTATTATCTCCACCGGTGCCAGCGCCCGCTACCTTGGCCTTGAATCTGAAGAAGCGTTTAAAGGACGTGGCGTATCAGCCTGCGCAACCTGTGACGGATTTTTCTACAAGAATCAAAAAGTGGCGGTTATTGGCGGTGGTAACACGGCTGTCGAAGAAGCACTTTACCTGTCTAACATCTGTTCACATGTCACTCTGGTACATCGTCGTGACAGCTTGCGCGCCGAAAAAATACTGCAGGACAAACTTTTCGAAAGAGAGAAAAACGGCAAGGTGAGCATCCTGTGGGATCACAATCTCGATGAGGTACTTGGTGATCAATCTGGTGTTACAGGCATGCGCGTAAAACACGCTAAAACCGGTGATGAACAAACTATTGAGCTAATGGGTGTATTTATCGCCATTGGCCATACACCTAATACCGGTATTTTTGAGGGTCATATTGATATCAACGGCGGTTACATTACTGTCGCAAGCGGGCTTGCTGGTGATGCAACGGCAACCAGTGTGCCCGGTGTTTTTGCTGCAGGCGATGTTATGGACCATATCTACCGCCAGGCGGTAACATCAGCAGGTACCGGCTGCATGGCTGCGCTTGATGCTGAACGCTATCTGGATGCTCTCGAATCTCAGCCTGCGTAGTGACTTCACCACATTGCCAGAATAGAATTCCAGACTGTAAGCGTTATCAACTGGGTATAAACCATTAACAGCCAGAAACAACTCGTTGAAGTCAGAGATTCTATCAGCGAGATCCAGCCGGACGTCTGGAATGCCCTTTCCACCTCGGGCAATCCGTTTGTGTTACACGAATTTCTGTACTCACTGGAGTGTACCGGGTGCTTTGGCAGCCACAATGGATGGCATCCGCGTTATTTCTTACTCTGGAGCAGCGAGGAGCAGGATACGCGACAACTTTTAGCAGCTGCACCTGCCTACATTAAAACCAACTCTTATGGTGAGTTTGTTTTTGACTGGGCCTGGGCTGAAGCTTACCAACGCCATAATCTCGATTACTACCCAAAACTGGTGTGCAGCATTCCATTCACACCCGCTACAGGGCCACGCTTACTAGTCCGTCCAGACCAGGATTTCGATTACTATGCCAAGCTATTGGCCTCCGCAATGCAACAGTTCGCTGTGTCTGAAAATTTCTCCAGCGTGCATTGGTTGTTTCTGGAGAAACAAACCAGCGATCTACTCAGCGGACCCGAAGCCGATAACAGCAATCAAACCGATCTGTTGAGACGCATCGATTGCCAGTATCACTGGCAAAACAACGGATATGGCTCTTTTGAAGACTTTCTTTCCGGATGTACATCAAAAAGACGTAAAACTATACGACGTGAACGACGCCACGTTTCTGACGCAAAATTGAGGCTGGATCGTCGTGCGGGCGATACACTAACCGATCAGGAATGGCGATGGGTTCACCAATTATACGAATCTACTTATGAACGAAAATGGGGTAATCCCAACCTCACCCTTGAGTTTTTTATCCGCGCAGGTAAAACCATGGGCGCTAAGATGTTGATAGTGTTGGTATACTCTCCTGAAGACAAGGCCAATATCGGTATGCCGATTGCCTGCTCAATCATGTTTGTTGGCGGCTCCACGCTGTATGGACGATTTTGGGGATGTCGAGAAGCGCATAACAGTTTGCATTTCGAAGCCTGTTACTATCAGGGTATAGATTATTGTATTGAACACGACATTGCCGTGTTTGAGCCGGGTGCTCAGGGCGAGCATAAGATTACCAGAGGCTTTGAACCCACAATTACGCGTTCTGCTCACTATATTGCGCAACCAGAATTCCGTAACGCTATTGCGGATTTCCTTGATGAAGAGACAAAATACGTGCAGCAGAGATGCGAAGGGTTGACTAATTTATTACCGTTTAAATCAGAGGTATCTCTGGAAGAGTAGTATATCAAAAAAAGAACACTACCTGATTGAGTTTACTGAACCTACCCCCCAGACTATGGGACTAACAAAGGTTATTTAAATTTAACACGCTGTATACTTTAACAATGCCGATTCCTTTTTTAGCACCTGACGACGAATTAACCGCCTTCCCCGAAGTCGGTGATGCGCTTGTCGAGCCCAATGGGCTGCTCATGGCAGGGGGCAATTTGAGCCCGATGAGGCTGCTCAACGCCTATCGATCAGGTATTTTCCCATGGTACGAAGAAGGTGAACCAATACTCTGGTGGTCCCCAAACCCACGATGTGTATTGTGGCCAGACAAAATACGGATCACCAAGAGCCTGTCCAAAACCATCAAGAGCGGCAAATTTGAAGTCACAGACAACCTTGCCTATCGAGAAGTCATGAAACAATGCGGTGCACCACGAGCTCACAGTACAGGCACATGGGTTACTGACGATATGATCGAAGCCTACTGCAAGCTTAATGAGTTTGGCATTGCCCGCTCACTTGAAGTCTGGCAAGAACACCGCCTGGTGGGTGGACTCTATGGAATAGAGCTTGGCAGAGTGTTTATTGGTGAATCCATGTTTACGCGAGAGCGCGATGCTTCCAAAGTCGCGTTTGCCTATCTTGCAACTTGTGGCAAATACGACCTAATAGACTGCCAGCTTGAAACCCCTCACCTCAATAGCCTGGGTGCCGAAAACATCACTCGCGAACGCTATATTGAAGAGCTATTCCGTTTCGGTGATTTGAACAACACACGCTTCTCGCTCCAGGGCATACCCAAAGCAACGGGTACAGGTAACTAACTGCTCAGGTAAAAATGACTCTGGCCACCCAGTGCCTGTCGCTACCTGATATATGTATCTGACTAATGCCTGTAGCTGACTGACTCTTCGCCAAGCCCAGCCGTTTCTGCGCAGTCTTGGGCTAAGCGTGAGCGACGCCAAAAGTGTGTTCCGCACTTCGCTAGATTCGGGCTTAAGCTAAATACACACTTACAGATGTGACAAGATTGCCTCTTTTACAGACAGCAGTTCTGCTTCGACTGTATTAACCACCTCTTTACCCGCGATGGCCGTTGCAGTGTCCTTAAGACCATGACCTGTTACGGTGCAGGTCACGACCGAGCCTTCTGGAATCTGACCCGATTGTATATCTCGCAAGGCACCGCAAACTGACACAGCCGATGCTGGCTCACAAAAAATACCTTCTCGTGTGGCTAACAAAGATTGCGTAGCGAGCAATTCTTCATCGCTTACCTCATCAAACCAACCATTGGATTCTGAAACCGCAGCCTTTGCCAGATCCCAGCTCTGCGGATTACCAATGCGGATCGCCGTGGCAACGGTTTCAGGTTGGCTGACAGGTTCTCCGCGCATAAAGGGCGCAGCACCAGCCGCCTGATAACCCACCATGACAGGTCTTTTATCGGTCATCGGATTATCCAGATAAGGGCACTGGCCATTACACAAGGTGCATGACCTGGTGTTGTGACCACAGGCTTCGCTGTATCCAATCCAGTAGCCAGAAATGTTGCCAGCGTTGCCCACCGGAATACAATGATAATCTGGAGCCGTTCCCAGGGCTTCAACAATTTCGAATGCACCGGTTTTTTGGCCTTGCAAACGAAAAGGATTGATCGAGTTCACAATTTCAACTGGAGCCTCATCAGCCACCTCTTTAACAAGCCGCATCCCATCATCAAAATTGCCTCGAATCTGCAAAACCACAGCACCATGGGCGATAGCCTGAGCGAGTTTTCCCATGGGAATTTTCCCTTCAGGGATAAGCACGAACGCTGTCATGCCAGCACGCGCTGCATAGGCTGCTGCTGCTGCTGACGTATTACCTGTGGATGCACACACAATTGCCTTCGCACCTTTCTCCGCAGCTTTACTCACGGCCATTGTCATACCACGATCCTTAAAAGAACCGGTAGGGTTTTGACCATCAAATTTAACGTACAACTCAACATCCTTGTCAATATCACGAGGAATATTGTGCAGCCTTACAAGCGGTGTATCGCCTTCATTCAGGCTGATCACAGGCGTGTCTTTGCTAACCGGTAAACGATCGCGATACCGTTCAATCAACCCTTGATAATGCGCTTGCTTTGTCATGATTTGAGTGTATTGTTGATTTGGTTAAAGTGAATTAAGTTTAAGCATTTTAAAACCGAGCTCTGCAAGCCTATACAGGGTTGACGCAATCAATCCAGTGTTTCCATTCGTAACATAACAATATGCTTGTCAATGGTCTGCAAATTGGAAATCTGCTCAATCGCCTGCTGAATTAGCCCTTCACGTACAAGCCTTGTCAGCAAAATAACCGGCACACTGACACCATCGTTGAGTTCTGCCGCGTTAACGTCCGCAGGCTCTTTTTGCAAAATAGCTTCAATGCTGATGCCTAACGTACCGAAGATACCCATTACTTCAGCCATAACACCAGGCTTGTCCTCAGCTTGTAGGCGCAAATAATAAGCAGACTCAAACGCATCACTGGACAACACGGGCAGATCAGACAAAGCATCGTATTGAAAAGCCAGATGCGGCACACGTTGTTCTGGATCTGTGGTGAGCGCACGCACCACATCAATGACATCTGCAACCGCGGATGAGCCTGTTGGCTCAGCGCCCGCACCAGGGCCGTAGTATAAGGTAGGGCCAACAGCATCTGCCTGTACCAGTACCGCATTCATCACGCCATCAACATTTGCGAGCAAACGTGCTTCAGGAATCAATGTCGGGTGCACGCGCAACTCAATTCCATCGCTACGGTGGCGTGCAATGCCCAGATGTTTAATTCGGTATCCGAGCTCTTGCGCATAGGCAACATCATCACGTTCGATGTTACTGATGCCCTCAATACACACCTTATCGAACTGCAGTGGAATACCAAAGGCAATTGATGCAAGGATAGTGAGCTTGTGCGCAGCATCAATCCCTTCAACATCGAATTCAGGGTCTGCCTCGGCATAGCCCAGTGCCTGTGCTTCGGCCAGCACATCGGCGAATTCGCGGCCCTTGGATGCCATCTCACTTAAAATAAAATTGCCAGTGCCGTTGATGATGCCTGCAAGCCAAAGAATACGGTTACCCGCCAGACCTTCTCGCACCGCTTTGATAATCGGGATACCGCCTGCAACAGCCGGCTCAAACGCGACGATGACGCCATACTCGCGAGCCGCATCAAAAATGGTATTACCGTGCACCGCGATCAATGCCTTGTTTGCTGTGATCACGTGCTTACCGTTTTTTATTGCACTGAGGATCAATTCGAGAGCAGGCGTATCACCGCCCATCATCTCGCAGATAATGTCGATATCCGGATCAGCTACCATCGCAGCAAGATCATCTGTGGTCTCGATACCCAGTGATGCTGCGGTATCAGCACCACGAGAACGAACCGAGGCCTGCTTGACGACAATGCCCCGCCCCGCTCTACGTTCAATTTCTTTGGCATTGCGTACTAATATATGCGCTACACCCTGACCTACTGTGCCAAAGCCCAGTAAGCCAATATTGACAGGTTTCAACTGTGTCTCCTGATTTTCGGATAGTGACATCTGTTTCCAGAGCTGTATTATACGAGCAGGGTTGTTCAAAGGTGTACCCAATAAGACCCTATCCTTACATATAAAGATCTCGAAGCAATGAAATTTCATCTCGAAACGGCGGAACAGCACTTAATCAGCCACTACGGGCCTGGCTCCATCAGTGTCGATGGAAAACCTTATTCCCAAAACATTCTCATCACCAGCAAGACGATCGTGGAAAATTGGTTTGACGGTGACATTAGTTCTTTGGCGTTTGAGCACTTTGAACACCTGTTCAGCTTACCTAAGGAAGACAAGCCGGATATTGTCCTGCTGGGCACAGGGACAGACCATATTTTTCCGAATATTAAGTTACTGGCCGAACTCAATGCTGAAGGGTTATCGCTAGAGGTGATGAATACACGTGCCGCCTGTCGGACATACAGTGTGTTGATAGGTGAGCAACGCGCGGTCGCCGCAGCGCTACTACAGATCGAACATTAATTTCAGACTAATACGTTCGGGGAGACTAATGGACGTGCGTGGAGATTAGGACTAAAAACAGTGTTGTTTTGCATCCGGACGACAAGGCGGTGCCAAAGCACCGCACCTGTCCCGGTTTTTTTAATGTCTACGCTTGCTCTCGCATTTGATCATTTATTTCTATTATCTAGCTGAGCTAAAGACTTCTCAAACTTAAACCTTCCCAAACTTAAGCCATAAAAAGCGTTTCCGCCGAGTATCCGCTGCCTTCGAGTATTCTGCGTAGTCGCTTTAGTGCTTCCATTTGGATCTGGCGTACCCGTTCACGAGTGACTCCAAGCTCCTGACCTACCTCTTCAAGCGTCGACTTTTCATGACCATGCAGACCAAAGCGCCGCACCAGAACTTCGCGCTGCTTGGATTCAAGTTTTTGTAACCAATCATTGATATTTGAATTGACACGCTCGTCCTGAAGAATCATTGATGGATCAAGATTGTTTTCATCGGGAATAATATCCAATAAAGGACGTTCGCCATCTTTGCCAATTGCAACATCGACAGACGTGACTCGATCGCGCAAGCCTAATAAGCGTTTGACATCTTCTACTGGTCGATCTGTTGTTGCTGCAATATCCTCGGCGGTTGGTTCGCGATCGAGTGATTGCTGCAAACGTCGTTCAGCCTTGATGTAGACGTTCATTTCTTTAACAACGTGGATAGGCAACCGAATGGTACGCGTCTGATTCATCAGTCCACGTTCAATCGTTTGACGAATCCACCAGGTTGCGTAGGTCGAAAAACGGAAACCTCTTTCAGGATCAAACTTTTCGACAGAATGAATTAAGCCCAGATTGCCTTCTTCTATAAGATCAAGCAGCGCAAGACCTCGGTTCATGTAGCGACGCGCAATTTTTACCACAAGGCGTAGATTGCACTCGATCATCTTAGCGCGTGATTTTTCGCAACCTGCTTGAGCTTTGCGTGTGTAAAACTTCTCTTCGTCGGCGGTAAGCAACTCTGAGAACTCAATTTCCTTAAGGTATAAGCGAGTCGCATCCATCTCCTTACGGCTTGCATCACGTAACTTGCTGGCCTTTATTTGCTCCTCTTCAGGCTCGACAGCCTGCTGGGCATCTTCGGCCGTCGTTTCAACTGCATCTTCACTCATTGATGATTCATCCCAGTTAGTTTCTTGCCCAATTGCCATACTCACTTATTTATTCTCCAACACCTATCTGGCCCATAACCATAGGAAGGTTATCGGGCCGACAATTATAATCGAAATATCTGTTTATATTAAAGTAACTTACAGCAACATGCTCATAGAACATGTGAGTTTTACATTTGTTCGAAAACTACTGAACTTATATAGCTAACCTATTGCTTTGGAAGGAAATTCATGGGATCTAACGGATTACCCCCTTGACGTACCTCAAAGCTCAATACAGACTCTTTCTTCTCGTTCCATCCGAGACTCGCAATAGGGTCGCCCGCCAGCACAATGTCGTCTTCTGCCACGTACAAATTGTCTGTGTGCGAATACGTTGTCATCAGATCATTATCGTGGCGCACAATAATCAGGTTGCCCCCACCACTAAGATCGCGGCCAGAATACAAAATGGTGCCAGCCTGTGCGGCACGTACATCCTGTCCGGGTGTGCCTGCGATATCCACACCCTGCCCACCGACCTCATTAGGCGCAAAACCCCGAGCGACAGGACCTACCGTAGGCCAAACCCAGGATGCTGTGCCAGAACCAAACTGTGAGTCGCTATTTGACAAGGATGAAACAGGCTCATATTCGACAACATCCAAAGGTACCTCTATTGGATTGATGGCCGGATTAACCCTTGCGTTTGCTGGAATTTCGGTAAATTCTGGAGTAACAGCTACAAATTGCTCAATGATCTCTTCTTTTGGTTCGATCGGCTCACGCGTGGTTGGCCATTTTTCTGCGGCGATTTGCACTTGATTAGAGGCTGGCGAAATAATCACCGGGGCTTGCGGTGCGATAGCACGGCCAGGATTTTTCGTGCCACGGCTATTGTTGCTTCTTTGCGCGCGTGCGTACTCTTCTGAAACCAGTGCCGGCTGCGGTACTGGCGCATAGCTTTCTCTTGAGCGTACCGAACTTGCCAATACCGTTCCAGGCCTGACATTGATACGTAGACCTGCCCTGACAGAACCTTCAATACCGGGGTTTAATGTCTTGAGATCATCGGTGCTCAGACGGTAACGATAAGCGATCGACTCGAGTGATTCACCAGCCTGCACCACATACATATTAGAGTGCAGCTGCATTGCCTGCAAACGGCTCTCCACCTGCGGCACAGTACTGCAAGCGCTGAGCAAAAGCGCCATGGAACAAACAAAATGGAGTGTGTAATCGTGCTTCATGGAATCAACGTGCCTGGTTCTTACCCTTTAAAAAACCGATTCAGAAACCACGCCCCCGCATAAAAAGAGGCATAAAGTCGGTTTCGAAATTGACACGTTGTTATTGTCAAGCGCACTAACGCTTGTATTTTTATTTTGGCTGCCGTGGTCTCTAGCTCGCACTTAAAACAAAGAAGATTGATATTAAGATCACTTTAGTGGCAGCTGTGCCTTTTCCGTGAGAAAAGTATAGACGTCAATTCAGGACTTGCCAGAGAGAAACGGAACAAATTTAACACCATTGAGTTTTTGCTCTTCAAAACCTGTTGTGGTTCTGGTGACCACGGTGAGCACTTGATTGTGTTGCTGACTGCCCACAGGCACGATCATTCGCCCACCAATGCTGAGCTGCTCAAGTAGAGGTGCAGGAACACTGGAGGGTGCTGCGGTGACAATAATGGCATCAAACAGACCATGACTTGCCCAGCCCCAACTACCATCACTGTAGCGTGATTGAATGTTACTGTAGTGCAACGCAGCAAAACGGCTACGCGCCTTGTCGAGCAAATTTTTAATGCGCTCCACAGTGAAAACCTGGGCAGCAAGTTGGGATAATACAGCCGCCTGATAGCCTGATCCTGTGCCGACTTCCAGCACTTTGTCGACAGGCCCGGTCTCAAGTAAAACTTCGGTCATCCTGGCAACAACAAAGGGCTGCGAAATGGTTTGCCCTTCCCCAATGGGCAGGGCTGAATCTTCGTACGCCCGTGTTGCCATGGCCTCATCAACAAATAAATGCCGAGGGACACGTGCCATGGTTGAAAGCACGGATTCGTTTGCAATTCCCTGTTCACGCAATCGATCGCGCATTCGATCACGAGTACGCTGGGAGGTCATGCCGATACCGGCAATCTGTACAGGATTGAGAATCATCGCAATCGCTCCAGCCAGCGGTTGAGTGATGGTTGCATTTCTGTCTTTGTCAAATCCGTTGTCACTGGAGTAATCGACACATAATTGTTCTTGACTGCGTGAAAATCAGTGCCAGCACTGTCGTCGTTGATATCACCAGCCGGGCCAATCCAAAAAATGGTATCGCCGCGCGGACTGGTTTCTGCAATGGCATTGGCCGAGGGATGACGCGTGCCAAGCCGTGTCAGGGCAAAGCCAGCAAGCTCATCCGTAGGTACGTCAGGCACGTTCACATTTAAAACCATATTTGTTGGTAAATCAGCTTCTGATAAATGCGATACGAGCTTTACAGCGACATCAGCCGCAGTATCAAAATGGCTGGGTTCGTGTGTCGCCATGGATAAAGCCAACGCAGGCGTTCCTAAAAACCGTCCTTCCATTGCTGCGGCTACTGTTCCAGAATACAACACATCATCTCCCATGTTGGGTCCATCATTAATACCACTGACCACCATACTTATAGTCTCTTTTAGCAAACCACTGAGCGCTATATTCACACAGTCTGCTGGTGTACCCTCTACCGAGTAAATATCTTCTGCATGCTCGGTCACCTTAATTGGATGCGTTAAGGTCAAGGCATTGCTGGCACCACTGCGGTTTCTATCCGGTGCAACAATAATCGAATGGCTAATTCTACTCATGGCCTCATGCAAAGAGCGAATGCCCGGTGATTGGTAGCCGTCGTCGTTTGCAATTAGAATGCGCATGTAAAAAAGATTGTGAGCCACATTAGTGATAACAAAGAGTAAATTTAGACCGCGCTGGGGGTTAAGCAACCCCCATTTGCAAACGATTATCGCCAGCAAGTTTTTAAAAGCGCCTAAAACGTCTACAAAACAACAGAGAATCGAATTACCCGACGGCGATTTTCTCGATGTTAGCTGGAGTAAAAAACACTCTGGACCCATTGTATGTCTGTTTCATGGGCTCGCTGGCAGCATCCATAGCGCTTATATACAAAGCGCCTTTCATGCACTGGAAGCAGCTGGCATGCGACCAGCGTTGATGCATTGGCGTGGCTGCAG
>CALHRQ010000075.1 GCA_938038175.1 uncultured Granulosicoccaceae bacterium
AAATGGAAATGCTATCCAGACAAGCTTATGGGTTTAGAAACTTTGAGAATTACAGATTAAGGGTACTGGCCCACTGTGGTTGGGATGGTATTATTAATAGGGTCTGATGAATGCTCATCCCCCGTTAATTGGGTAGAGCCCGGCACTATACAGTGGAACCTTATAGGCAAAGGGTCTCAGGGATAAAATAAACGGGGTTGGACAGGTTAAAACAGAGTATTGGTGGAGCTAGGCGGGATCGAACCGCCGACCTCTTGCGTGCCACGCAAGCGCTCTCCCAGCTGAGCTATAGCCCCACAGATGGGAAACCGCAAGATTAGAGGTGCGGGGCCTAACTGTCAAGCATCAGGCTGATGCATTTTCACAATAAGAAATCGCCGTGGCAATTCTGGCCAATACAGCATCGCGCCCAATCAGCGCCAGGGTCTTATCCAGCGCTGGAGATGCGGTGCCTCCGGTTACGGCAACTCGCAGTGGTAGCCCGACTTTGCCAAAGCCGATTTCCAGCTTTTCCACGGTTTGATCAAGCGCCTGTTGGATTGGGGCAGCCTCCCAGGTAGAAAGAGCAGATAGCGCCTCGCTAACGGCCTGCATAACCGGCGCTGCAGCAGGCTTTAGCTGCTTGGCCGCAGCCTTGGCATCGTATTCTGCAGGGGCGACATAAAAGTATCGTGCAGCAGCTGTCATCTCATTCAGGTTCTTTGCCCGATCCCGCAGCAAATCAGCTACCTCACTCAAAGCGGGCCCATTTGCCGTATCGATTTCAGCCGCTTGTAAATAGGGGCTTAAGGCTGCCGCCAATGCATCTGCAGGTGTTCCTTGCAGATAATGCGCACTCACCCAGTCGAGCTTTTTGTTATCGAAAACTGAGCCGGAGCGATTCACGGCCTCCAGGGTAAACAGTGTTTGCATCTCTTCCATACTAAAAAGCTCCTGGTCCTTATGCGACCAACCGAGCCGAACAAGATAATTCAGTAAAGCTTCAGGCAAGTAACCATCATCATGGTATTGCATGACGCTCACTGCACCATGGCGCTTCGAAAGCCGCTTACCATCTTCGCCTAGAATCATTGGCAAGTGAGCATAGACAGGCAAGGTTGCACCCAACGCGTTCATTATGTTGATCTGCCTTGGTGTGTTATTGACATGATCATCACCTCGAATTACATGCGAGATTTTCATGTCAATATCATCAACAACCACTGTCAGGTTATAGGTTGGTGTTCCATCCGAGCGCATGATAATCAAATCATCAAGCTCGGTATTACTCACCACAATTTGCCCCTTAACTGCATCTTCGATAACAACATCACCGTCCAGTGGATTCTTGAAACGGATAACAGGTTCGACACCTGCAGGTGGTGTATCACTACGCTCACGCCAATAACCGTTGTAACGTGGTTTTTCTTTTTTAGCCATGGCAGCTTCGCGCATGGCATCAAGCTCTTCTGGGGTGCAATAGCATCGATAGGCATGGCCTGATTGCAACAGTTGATCGATCACTTCACGGTACCGATCAAAACGCTGTGTCTGGTAAAACGGACCTTCGTCGTAGTCAAGCCCAAGCCACTGCATACCATCAAGGATCGCCTGTACAGACTCATCTGTGCTACGTGCTCGGTCTGTATCTTCAATGCGCAAGATAAATTCGCCACCGTGTTTACGGGCGTACAGATAACACAAGAGGGCCGTTCTGGCACCACCTATGTGAAGATAACCTGTGGGGCTGGGGGCAAACCGGGTTCTTACGCTCATGGAATATGCAGGTAGTAACGCTGAAAACAAAGCATTGTAACAAAACGTCTACGGTATACTGAACCTATTATCGGCATATCAACACCTGTAACCCAATGTCATTAGCAAGCCCTGACACACAAGCTGAAAATCCGCGCTGGTTCTCCTGTGCCGCATCTGTTGTCGGGCATGTGCGAAAAATCAACGAAGACGCTTATATGGACGCGCGCGAATCCGGCCTCTGGGTGGTGGCTGATGGTATGGGCGGGCATAGCCGCGGGGATCGCGCCAGCCAGCAAATCATCACCAGCATGCAACAGTTTCAAGCGGGAGAAGATATAGAATCAGATCTAAACTTACTGGAAAACCTGCTGCATTCAGCCAACGCCTTTTGCCATCAGGAATCTGCTGCAGAGGTAATGGGTAGCACGGTTGTCGCGCTTTACGTCCATGATGATCAAGCCCATCTTATCTGGGCAGGAGATAGCCGAGCTTATCGGGTCCGCGACGGAAAATTACAGCAGCTCACAGAAGATCACAGCCTCGTTCAAGAGCTGCATCGCCTGGGAGAGCTCACTGAGGACGAAGCCGAAAACCATCCATCAGCTAATGTCATTACACGTGCTGTTGGCGTTAATGAAAATCTGGAATTGCAAGTCGCTCAGTTTGAGCTTGAAGCCGGTGATCGTTTCCTGTTGTGCAGTGACGGCCTTTTCAAAGATGTTTTAAAAGCCGAGCTTGAGCAAAACTTAAACTTGCCATCAATGGAGCTGGCGCTCGATCGTATGGTCAAGCTTGCGCTCAAGCGTGGTGGCACCGACAACATCACCGCTATCGTTGTGCAGATACCAACAAGCTTGAGCGACTAATATTTTTTTAGTCATCAACAGACATTGAAATAGACATCAATGGACACTTGCCGCTGGCGGCTAATGAACACTGGCCACTGCCGGCACAGATTCTGTGCTCGAAAATGACAAGCTTCCATCGACGGTATCAATAAACACCTTGTCACCCGGCAAAAAATCACCCGCAAGGATTCTTTGTGCCAATGGGTTTTCAACCTCTTGCTGAATCGCCCGCTTTAGCGGTCTCGCACCATAGACTGGGTCATAACCCGCATCGCCTATCAGATCCAGCGCTGTGTCACTTACCACAAGTTCCAGAGAACGTGCAGCCAGACGTTTACTCAGTTGCTTCATCTGGATACCACAGATCATGCGGATGTTCTCTCTTGATAATGGCCTGAACACAACGGACTCATCAATACGATTGATAAACTCCGGCCTGAAGTGCTGGCCGACTATTTCCATGACAGCCTCTTTCATGGTTGTGTAGTTGGCATCCGCTTTAGAATCATTGCTTGTATTACTATTCGCCATGGCAGAATCGGAAACAGCATCACCAGCACTGGCATCAACAAAGCCATCTCCCTGCTCGTTCACCTGCGCATCACCTGCCAAATCCTGAATGACATGGCTACCCAAATTGGACGTCATTACGATAACGGTATTACGAAAATCTACCGTTCGACCCTGACCGTCTGTCAGTCGGCCATCATCCAACACTTGCAGCAAAATATTGAATACATCTGCATGCGCTTTTTCAACCTCATCCAACAAAATCACTGAATAGGGCTTTCGTCTGACTGCCTCAGTTAAATAACCACCTTCTTCATAGCCAACATAACCAGGAGGCGCACCAATCAGACGCGCAACCGAATGCTTCTCCATAAATTCAGACATATCAATTCGCACCATCGCATCCGGGTCTTCGAACATGAAGTTTGCTAGGGTTTTTGTCA
Source organism: uncultured Granulosicoccaceae bacterium (assembly GCA_938038175.1). Classification (GTDB taxonomy): domain Bacteria; phylum Pseudomonadota; class Gammaproteobacteria; order Granulosicoccales; family Granulosicoccaceae; genus Granulosicoccus. The sequence continues at coordinate 3,539 of CALHRQ010000075.1, forward strand.
GCTCTGTTTTGCCAACACCGGTTGGCCCAAGAAACAAGAAGGAACCAATGGGTCGCTTGGGGTCAGATAAACCTGCACGTGAACGACGAATAGCATCTGATACTGCCTCAACTGCCTCACTCTGCCCAACAACATATTTACTCAGCTCCGCCTCCATACGCAGTAACTTCTCTTTTTCACCTTCAAGCATTTTACTGACAGGTATGCCTGTCCATTTGGATACCACATCAGCAATTTCATCGCTGTTAACCTTATTACGCAGCAATTGCATATCATCCTGATCAGCTGTGGCAACCGCTTCTTCAAGCTCTTTTTCCAACTGTGGAATTTGGCCATATTGTAGTTCGGACATGCGCGCCAGATCACCTGCGCGGCGTGCTGTTTCCAACTCCTGCCGCACACGCTCCAGCGCTTCCTTAACGCTATTGGCACCCTGTACTGACGCTTTTTCAGCGTTCCAAATTTCTTCAAGGTCGGCAAATTCTTTTTCAACGGTGGCAATGGAATCGTCAAGGTCCGCCAGGCGTTTTACTGAAGCCTCATCACTTTCTTTTGCGAGTGCTTCACGCTCAATTTTAAGTTGAATAAGTCGCCGCTCTAAGCGATCAAGCTCTTCTGGTTTGGAATCGATTTCCATCCTTATGTGCGACGCCGCCTCATCAATCAAGTCAATGGCTTTATCCGGCAATTGCCGATCACTGATGTAGCGATGCGACAAGGTGGCGGCCGCAACAATGGCGGGATCGGTGATTTCAACACCATGATGCACTTCGTACTTCTCTTTTAAACCACGCAATATAGCGATGGTGTCTTCGACCGAGGGTTCATCTACAATGATTTTTTGAAAGCGACGTTCAAGGGCAGCATCTTTTTCGACATACTGTCGGTACTCATCAAGCGTTGTTGCTCCAATACAATGTAATTCACCACGAGCAAGCGCAGGCTTTAGCATGTTACCGGCATCCATAGAGCCTTCTGCCTTGCCGGCACCAACCATGGTATGTATTTCGTCGATAAAAAGAATGACCCGGCCTTCCTGTTTGGCAAGATCATTCAGTACCGCTTTCATGCGCTCTTCAAAATCACCACGGAATTTTGCACCGGCTATGAGTGAGCCCATATCCAGGGATAAAACGCGTTTATCTTTTACACCATCAGGCACTTGCCCATCGACAATGCGTTGCGCCAAGCCTTCAACCAATGCGGTTTTACCCACACCGGGTTCACCAATAATGACTGGGTTGTTTTTACGACGGCGCTGCAATACCTGAATAGCGCGGCGTATCTCGTCATCGCGACCAATAACGGGATCGATCTTGCCTTGCTCGGCACGCTCGGTTAGATCGATGGTGTATTTTTCCAATGCTTGACGCTGGTCTTCTGCGTTAGGATCATTTACAGGAGAATCGCCATGGACATCTTTAATGGTTTTTTCAACTGCTTTAAGATTGCCACCGTGTTTTATGAGCGCATCACCCAGTGTGTTCTTTTTATCTTCCAGTGCAGCCACAACAAACATTTCGGACGAAATATATTGATCACCACGCTTTTGCGCTTTTTTATCGGTCAGATTAAGTAAACGATTCAGCTCGTTAGACACATGCAACTGACCACTATTACCTTGCACTTGAGCCATGCCATCGAGTGTTGCATCAAGGCTTGCACGCAAGCCATTTATATTGACACCGGATTGGGCAAGTAGTGGGCGCACACCACTGCCATCCTGATCCAAAAACGCTGCCATTAAATGTGCAGGTTCGATAAATTGATGATCGCGACCCAATGCCATGGATTGCGCTTCCTGCAAACCCAGCTGAAACTTGCTGGTCAGCTTATCCATTCTCATAGCCATTACTCCGTTACCGGAAAAAACCGGTATTCAATTTGTTTGATGTGCTAAAGATAGAGGCCCCGACTGCTAATTCAACCCAGACAACCGACAGAGATCAGCTTGTGCAAATCCAGGTTTAGGGTGTGCTGATCCAGGCAAACGTGGCCATGCGCCCACTTAATACACCGTCACGCCGATAGGAGTGAAAGCGATTGCTCTCTTTATAAGTGCAATGATCACCACCACAAATAATGACTTCCCTGCCTTTTTGAATACCTTGCTTGAGTTCCGCAGCAGCTAGTCCATAAAGATCGGCCATGTACTTGCCATTGTCAATCGCTTTGAAATGCTGCTCGTTCGCACCTTCTTTTTCGGTAAAAGCGCTCAGCACCTCAGCGCCGACTTCAAATGTATCGGGCCCAATCGCAGGCGCTAGCCAGGCGTGCAATTTCTCATCAGTATCAAAATGAGCAAGTGCCTTTGTTAAAATGCCATTTGCAAGACCACGCCAACCAGCGTGCGCAACCGCGACCATGGTACCGGCCGCATTTGCAATCACTACTGGCAAGCAATCTGCTGTCATCACTGCAAGTACTGTATTCGGTTTCGTTGTAAATGCGCCATCAGCTGGTTTATCGTGGCACGGCTGATCGGGTGTGTTGATATTAACGACATTGATGCCATGCACTTGCTTAAGCCAGCGCGGCTCTGCCGGAAAACCCAGCGCATCCTTAACACGCAAACGATTGGTCTTCACCATTTGTGCATCATCACCCACATGCAAACCTAAGTTAAGGGAATCAAAAGGTGGCAGACTGACACCGCCGGAGCGAGTCGTGGAATACACTTTTACACTCGCTGGAACAGCCCAAGCTGGTTGCAGCGTTTTCAGATCACTCATTGTTATCATCCGGCAAGCGTCGTCCACGCAGATGCTCAAGCATGGCTTGAAAATCATTTGGCGGCTCGCATTGATAGACACAATCGGACTCATCTTCGGGGTGTTGTAAACCCAATTGCCATGCATGCAGCGCTTGACGCTTGAAAGCGGTCATCACAGTATTAAGTTTAAATGACGATGCGCTACTCGTACCGCGCGTGCGATAAACAGGGTCACCCAACAGTGAATGCCCTTCGTGCATCATGTGAACTCTTATTTGATGTGTTCTGCCAGTGTCCAACTTGACTTCAACCAGTGCACAGCCTTTGAACTGCTCCAGTACAGTAAAGTGCGTCCGCGCAGGTTTACCGCGTACCACAACTGCCATGCGTTTTCGATCTTTCGGGTGGCGGCCGATAGGTGCATCGATAGTGCCTCGCTCCGGTGGCTCACCAAATACAATGGCAAGATAGCGACGAGATACCGTACGCGCCTGCAACTGATTGACCAGATGTGTGTGTGCCTTTAAGGTACGCGCAACAACACACAATCCGGTAGTGTCTTTATCCAGGCGATGCACGATGCCAGCTCGTGGTACTACCCGTAGAGCAGGCTCAAGGTGCAACAAACCGTTCATTAATGTGCCGCTACGATTACCCGGTGCCGGGTGCATAACCTTATCTGCGTACTTGTTCACAATATAGAAGTGTTCATCAGTGTGGATGAATTCTATCGGCATGTCTTCAGCCTGAATGCTAGCCGCACCATTCGCCCAGGTCTCTTCCCAGCTCTCGCCAGAAGCATCAGGCGGCAGACTTAACACGATGTGCTCTCCACCGATCAGCTTGTCACTGACCCGACGCTGCATACCATCCACGGTTATAAAACCGGACTTTATCCAGCTTTGCAGGCGGCTGCGCGAGTAATCACTGAACAACTCTGCGGCCACAGCATCCAAGCGTTTACCGGCGGCAGTTGGGGGCGCAGGAAAGCGAATGTTTGAATGTGTGGACTTATCGGCTGGTGCCATAAGGTGTTGCACAGGTTAAAGACTCGAAAGAATACACGCTGAACACCGACTGGGTAATAAAGAAACGGTTTATTTTCGCTATACTTTTAATTATGAAAACAAAGCTCACCAAAACCATTATCTCGGCCGCCGTTATCAGCTGTAGCCTGGTACTGACAGGCTGCGCGACCAGTGCGAAAAACAGCTCGCCAGAAACCTCCGCAGAAAGCTTATACAATTCTGCAAAACGCTCTTTGCGCCAAGGTGACTTTATAACCGCTGTCGACACGTTCGAAACGCTCGGTGCACGCTTCCCGTTCGGCAATTTCACCCAGCAGGCACAGCTGGACATCGCTTACGCCTACTTTAAGCAGGATGAATACGACAATGCCATCGATTCGGCTGACCGGTTTATCAAGCTCTACCCACGTAGCGAAAATATCGATTATGCCTACTATATCAAAGGCTTAAGCCATTTTTCACGAGGTGGATCGGCTACTGAGCGGATATTTCCACGCGATATTGCCAAGGTTAACCAGAACTGGCCGCGGGCAGCTTTTGCTGAGTTCGATTCATTGGTCAGGCAATTCCCTGACAGCAAGTATGTTGACGACGCGATAGCGCGCATGACATACCTTAAAGACGAAATGGCTCGCCATGAGCTGATTACAGCACGCTTCTACTACGATCGTGGTGCGATGGTGGCTGCGGTTAACCGGGTTAACTACCTGATGGAGCATTTTGATGGCTCCAAACATGTGCCTAATGCACTGGCCTTACTGGCGAGTGCCTACAAAAGTATGGGTCAGGACGATCTTGGGAACGATACTCTGCGTACGCTGGCGCTCACTGAACCTGACCACCCTGCGCTACGAAACTAGATTAGCAAAGCAAGCAGGTTAGCAATCCAAATAAAGGATTTTACGGCCAGAGCCCTGTCGTAATGGGGTTTTCCGTGGTCTGGTTCTTGCTCCTTTGTAGGCCAATATCGGCATTTTATAGCCACATTTGCCCACAGACGTGCCAAGTAAGACAACACAAGCCAACACTATTCCAACCACACCTGCCTGGCAGGAAAACGGTGCTGTGCGTCTGTTTAATCAGTATCGCCTGTTTCTGATCATTGCGCTTGGTGCAGTTTATTATCTCTCCAGCACACAAACGATTCTCGGCCAGCGTGATGCCGAGGTTTTCGAGCTTGCACACTTGGCCTATTTGGTGGCCTCACTTGCATTGATTTATCTGCAAATGATCAACAAGCCCACTCCACTGGCTCGTCTGTACATCGAAAACTACACTGATATCGCGTTCATCTGTTTGATGATGTACGCAAGTGGAGGAGTGCAAAGCGGTTTTGGTACGTTACTGATCGTCACGATAGCGTTACTAAGCCAATTGCTCAGCGTGCGAATGTCGATTTATTTTGCGGCGCTGGCGAGTGTGATAGTGCTGACAGAAGAGCTATTGGCCAGACTCATGATTGGTGAAAGTGCCGCAAATTTTCAGCGCACCGCATTGCTGTGCACCATGTTGATGTTGGTTGCCTGGCTCATCTCAGTACCGATCAGGCGCCTGTCGAAAGTAGAGACACCCGCTGCCACCGCAGATCGCGCGGCGTTAACAGTGCAGCAGGTTGCGCACCTTAATGAAGAGATTATTCGAGAACTGGATTCTGGTGTGCTGGTGATAGATTCCAGTGAGCGTGTCCTGCTAATGAACGATACAGCACGTAATCTGCTCTCTTGCGAGTTTGAGACTCTGCCTGTGCACACAGGCAAGGTCAGCCACAATCTGTTTAAAAATCTGCAGGAAGCTCGGCAAGGTATCCCGATAGATTCCAAAACCTTTGAAGTCGAACCAACAGGCACTGTGGTGTTGCCACAATATATTCCGCTCAGTGCCGGGGGCATGTTAGTCAAACTTGATGATCACGCGCATATACGTCAGCAGTTTCAACAGTTAAAGCTTGCATCACTTGGCAGGCTCTCAGCCAGCATTGCACACGAAATCAGAAATCCATTGGGCGCGATATCGCACGCTATTCAGCTGTTGCACGAATCGAATGATTTAACCCCACAAGATAATGAGCTGCTCGATATTGCGTTTCGTCATACCAACAGAATAGACCGCATTGTTGACGATGTATTACAGCTATCCAATCGCCGGCAAGTACGCAGCGACCTCGTTGATATAAGTGCTTTGGTAGACATGTTTTGCCAACGTTTCTCTGAAGAAAATAATTTAATAGTTGGTTCTGTCCAGTGCAATACTGAACCGCATGTGCAAGCCAACTTTGACCCAGAACACCTTGATCAAGTGCTGTGGAACCTGTGTACCAATGCGCGCTTACACAATGACAACAACGACATCTGTATCACCGTAAGTTGTTGGCAATCCAAACAGGGCGCTGCCATCATTGATATTGTGGACAATGGTTTGGGCATTAATGATATTGATAGAGAACAATTATTTGAACCGTTCTACACCACACACAATGACGGTTCTGGCTTGGGCTTGTTTATAATAAGAGAGCTGTGCGAACTGAATAAAGCCAGTATAGAATGCGTTCCACGAGAGCAAGGCGCGCACTTTAGAATAACACTGAGCCATGCTCAGCAGATGGCCGCGTGATATGACAGCCACTGTACTGATCATTGATGACGAACCCGATATTCGCGAACTCATTGCCTTAACGCTTTCGCGTATGGGCATGGAATTTCATGCTGCTGCAAACCTTGAAGAAGCACGCAACCTCCTTGGACAATATGAGTTTGACGTCTGCCTGACTGACATGCGGCTACCCGATGGCAATGGAATCGACTTTGTAAAGCACATACAATCACAGTGGCCAGAATTACCCGTAGCAGTTATCACAGCACATGGAAATATGGAAGCTGCCGTTGATGCCATGAAAAACGGTGCTTACGATTTTGTTTCAAAGCCAGTCGATATTACCTTGCTACGCCAACTGGTTGTAAGAGCCATCGCCCTCAACGCTAATAACAACTCAGGCACAGTACTCAAAGGCGCAGCCAATGATCCAAATGCGGGACAAACCGCGCAAGCGTCGCAAGGCGAACCTACAGATTCACGCGCAACCTTACAGGGTTTATCCGGACGACAACCGCAGGTTGCCACTGTGGATGCACAGAGTATTGGTAGTGATCGGTTAATTGGTTTATCTGATGCCATGAAAAGTCTGAGAACCATGATAGCCAAAGTTGCCCGAACCAATGCGCCAGTATGGATAACAGGCGAATCGGGTACCGGCAAAGAGGTTATCGCAAGGCTAATTCACGACAGCGGTCCACGCGCAGCTGCACCTTTTGTGGCCATTAACTGTGGCGCCATACCAAATGAGCTGATGGAAAGTGAGCTGTTTGGGCATAAAAAGGGCAGTTTTACTGGGGCAAATGCAGATCAGGATGGCCTTTTTAAACGTGCTAATGGTGGCACCCTGTTTCTGGATGAAGTGGCGGAACTTCCATTACATATGCAGGTAAAGCTATTACGCGCAATACAGGAACGCAGCATTCGAGCCGTGGGCAGCCATGAAGAAACACAAGTGGATGTGCGTATCTTAAGCGCAAGCCATAAAGACCTTGCCAGTGAAGTAGATACAGGCAATTTTAGACACGACTTGTATTACAGGTTAAACGTTATCACATTAGAATCCCCAGCACTGCGTAGCAGGCCCGACGACATTCCAGCATTGTGCCATCACTTTCTTGCGCGCTTGAGTAAAGAGCGCAGCGTTGATGCACTGCAAATCAGCAATGAAGCCTTGGAGAAACTGAAACACTATTCGTTTCCAGGCAATGTGCGAGAACTAGAAAATTTACTTGAGCGAGCAGCAGCACTACTTGATGGTCATACCATAGAGGCCAGTGACCTGGCCTTCGCTGAACAAACTAAAATGACGCAAGAGGTTCCAGCTGGCCCTTCAACGCTAAGTACCGGCGTTGATGAGCGAACGCAAATCATTAATGTGCTCACAAAAACACGTTGGAACAGAAAAGCCGCTGCTATAAAACTGGGTCTGACATACCGACAATTACGCTATCGGATAAAACAATTGGGAATTGATGCACAAGATCCATAATCAATTAACGCAATCATTTTCAAAAAGTGGTTGTTGAAGGCTTAATTCAAACGTCCAACAGCCAGTTTAATCAACATCAGCACACAGATTGTCACCTAGTGGCATACAGGCTTGTCACATGTTGACAAGAATGTCACCACCATCTGTTAAACAGCTCACTGTGAGCTAAGTCTCTATATTTACAAGCGATTGTTTTTAATAGTTATTTTCTGACGTTAACTGAGCATGTCAATTGGCATATGCCCTGCACTTAATCTCCTACACCTACTGACGATAACCCGTTTGTAGGTTTGGCTTGAAAACAAACTTATAAAACAATTTAAATTTAGTCTCTGGAGATAACCAATCATGGTTAAAGCACAAAAAGGTTTTACATTAATCGAACTCATGATCGTAATCGCGATCATCGGTATTCTTGCAGCAGTAGCTGTACCTCAGTACGGTGCTTACACTAAGCGCGCTAAGTTCGCTGAAGTTGTAGCTCAAACTGCAGTTGTTAAGACTGGTGTTGACGTATGTCTGCAAACAGAACAGGTTGCTGCTTCTTGCGCCACTTTCGATGATATCGGCGTTAACATTCCTGTAAGCCCACAAATTTCTACAACTACAGTCCCAACTCTTGGTGTAGCTGGTAATGTAATCACGTTAACTATGACTGCGGTACCTGCGTTGAACGATGCGACTTACATTATTGACGGAACTTACGATAACACCGCAAACACAATGGTTTGGGAAGTAGATAGTAGCAGTACTTGTAAAGCTGCGGCTTCTCGCTACTGCTAAGTTGTAACAAGCTAACATCACACTGGTTAAGTGCGAAGCTGTTAGCGACACAGTAGTGCAAGGGGAGCTTTTGCTCCCCTTTGTTGTTTGTAACGGAATTTTTAATACGGTGGATTCATATATGATCTCAACAATATTGAGAAAGAACGCTTTAAATGGACAAAAAGAAAAAGGATTCACATTGATCGAACTGATGATTGTGATAGCCATCATCGGGATTCTCGCGGCAATCGCGGTGCCGCAATACGGCGCTTATACTAAAAGGGCCAAATTTGCAGAAGTCGTTAATGCTTCTGCATCGATCAAAACCGGTATAGCTGAGTGTATAACTCGCTCTGGCGCTTTAACCGAATGCGATACTTTCGAAAAAGTCGGCGTAATAGAAGCTTCTATCACAGGCTTGCAACAAATACAGAGTGCCGCCATAGCAGCAGGTACTGGAGTCGTTACCCTAACGTCCGTTCCTGCACTTAATGATGTTACCTATATTATGACACCCAACTTCGACAACAATAACAATTCGCTATCCTGGACCATTGGTGGGACTTGTAAAGAGGCAGCGACTCGATACTGTTAGACATCAAAGCGTCGCTTGATGCTTATTGTCTATAATCAGCATGATTGTGTACGACATTAAAGTGGGGTGGAAAAAGGCATTTCCGCCCCACTTTTTTTGAATATTCTTTTTCCCTACTCTTAAAAAATCACCCCAAAGACCCCAGCCAAACCCAGTGAATCTCATGTTCACAACACCTTTAGAAAACCAACAATTAGCCGCTATCACTACCAACAAGGTGTAAATACAAACAACTTCAGGGTAGATACGTGAGCGATAACTCTACAAATACGGTGGCCTTAAATGGATTGGCAAGGCAATTAGTCAGCAACGGCCTAGTCTCCGAAGAGCTGGCACAAGATGCATCGGCTGTAGAGGCTGATGGAAAATCATCCTTTTTAACGCACCTGCTGGAAAACAGCGATGTTTCAGCAGCAGCAATTGCGCAGCTTGTAGCAGCAGATTTTGGTTTACCGACCTATGATCTGTCAACGCTCGAAGCGACCAGCATTCCAACAGAGTATGTCAAAGAAGATCTGGTATCTGCAATGAACGCAGTACCGATAGCTAAGCGTGGCTCAAAGCTTTTTATTGCGATCTCCGACCCGACCAACTCAGAACCGCTGGATAAGTACAAGTTCACATCCGGCTTAAGCGTTGAAGCCGTTGTTGTTGAAGAAAACAAACTGCAAGACCTAAAAGCCCGAATTCTTGAAGGCAACTCAGCTTTATCCGAAGGCCTTGATGATAGCTTTGAGCTTGAAGTAGATGATGCTGACAAAGAGGCAGGAACTGATGATGAAGGATCAGAGCTTGATGAAACACCGGTTGTTCGCTTTGTTAACAAGGTGCTGCTGGATGCGATCAAGCGCGGTGCTTCGGATATTCATGTTGAACCCTACGAAAAAATATTCAGAATTCGTTTTCGTATTGATGGCATTTTGGAGGAGGTTGTCAATCCACCTCTAAATATGGCTACGCGCTTAACCGCCAGAATAAAGGTTATGTCCCGTATGGATATCTCTGAGCGCCGCGTACCTCAGGATGGCAGAATCAAACTCAAAATCTCCAAAACAAAAGCAATTGACTTTCGTGTTAACACTTGCCCTACTTTATTTGGAGAAAAAACAGTTCTGCGTATTCTTGATCCAAGCAGTGCACAGCTCGGTATCGATGCCTTGGGTTATGAGCCAGAACAGAAGAAGCTCTACCTTGACGCACTGGCTAATCCCTACGGCATGATCCTGGTAACAGGGCCAACTGGTAGTGGTAAGACCGTATCACTCTATACCGGTCTAAACATACTGAACACGCCAGACACTAACATTTCAACCGCCGAAGACCCAGCGGAAATAAACCTGGCCGGTATTAACCAGGTTAACGTAAACCCGAAAGCAGGTTTAACCTTCGCAGAAGCGCTAAAAGCATTCTTACGACAAGATCCGGACATCATCATGGTTGGTGAGATTCGTGATCTGGAAACCGCCAGTATCGCAATCAAAGCGGCACAAACCGGCCATATGGTGATGTCTACTCTACACACCAATGATGCACCGCAAACACTTGGTCGTCTGATTAACATGGGTGTGCCCCCTTTTAATATCGCAACGGCTGTGAGCTTGATCATCGCACAAAGGCTGGGACGCAGACTTTGCAGTGCGTGTAAGGTTGAAGATGATCTGCCACGTGATGTACTACTGAGCGAAGGCTTTACAGAAGAACAGCTAGATGATGAAAAGACCGAGATTCATAAAGCAGTTGGATGTAAAAAATGTAATGGCGGATACAAGGGCCGAGTCGGTATTTACCAGGTAATGAAAATCAGTGAAGAGATCGGAAAGATCATCATGGCCGGTGGTAACGCCATTGATATTGCGGCACAAGCCAAAAGCGAGGGTATTCCTGATTTACGTGATTCTGCTTTGGTCAAGGTCACGCAAGGCATTCTCAGTTTAGAAGAAGCAAACCGGGTAACCAAGGATTAAGTCATGGCTGCAACTGCAACAGCGAATTCTGCAAAAGCCGGCAAAGGCACGCATCTTTTTGAGTGGGAAGGGAAGGACGCCAAAGGTCAGAAACAAAAAGGCATTGCCTCAAGCCCCAGCGCTGATCTTGTCAAAGCAAAACTGCGTCGCCAGGGCATAATATCGCCCAAGGTAAAAAAGAAGCGTAAATCCTTGGGCAAGGGTCAGAAGATCACTGCCGGCGACATTGCGATCTTTGCCCGCCAGTTAACGACCATGATGGGTGCAGGTGTACCGATGGTGCAATCTTTTGAGATTGTTGCCAACGGTATGGAAAATAAAAACATGCGTGACATGGTCATGGGCCTGAAGCAGGAAGTTGAGGGCGGTAGTAACCTGACCAACGCACTCAGAAAATACCCAAACGAATTTGACGATCTCTTCTGTAGCCTGGTAGAAGCAGGTGAACAATCTGGTACGCTGGAAACCCTGCTCGGTGAAATCGCAAGTTATAAAGAAAAATCAGAATCGCTTAAAAAGAAAATCAAAAAGGCTATGTTTTATCCAATAGCCGTTTTGGTCGTTGCACTGGTTGTAACGGCAATCCTTCTGGTATTTGTTGTACCCCAGTTTGAAGCATTGTTCTCTGGCATGGGTGGAGATTTACCTGCTTTTACCAGAATGATAGTCAATGCATCTGAATTCATGCAATCGTACTGGTGGGTTATGTTTGGCGGTGTGGGCCTATTGGTCTGGGTATTTATCAATGCCAAGAAACGCTCCGAAGCCTTCGCAGCATTGCTCGATCGGCTTGCACTAAAAGCACCGGTGTTTGGCGACATCGTCGTCAAAGCTGCCACCGCACGATTTGCCAGAACACTCTCCACCATGTCAAAGGCAGGTGTACCACTGGTGGAAGCAATGGATTCTGTTGCAGGTACTGCCGGTAACTCTGTGTTTGAAGCTGCCATTATAAAAATGAAAGAAGAGGCAGCGACCGGTCAGCGCTTAACCACATCCATAGAAAATTCAGGTTTGTTTTCTAACATGGTGACGCAAATGGTTGCCATCGGTGAAGAAGCCGGCTCAATTGATGACATGCTGGGCAAAGTTGCAGACTACTACGAAGAAGAAGTAGACAACGCAGTAGATGCTATGACCAGTTTAATGGAACCAATGATCATGGCCTTTCTAGGCGTCGTCATCGGTGGCTTGGTTGTGGGTATGTACCTACCGATATTCAAGATGGGTGACGCATTCTGATATGCTTGCCGTTCTTTTAAAACACATGGTTTAAAACATGACTGTGTTCCAAGCGTTACAAAGCAACGCCGTATTATTTTACGGCGTTGTTGCTTTTCTTGGCCTGTTCGTGGGCAGCTTTCTTAATGTAGTGATTTATCGCTTACCGTTGATGATGCAGCGTGAATGGCAGCTGGGTATGCGCGAACTCGCTGCGGAACAATTAAGAGAAGCTGAGGAATCAGGTCAAAGTGCTGACGCTGCCGCCAAAATTGTTAGTGAACACAGTAGCGATACAACTTCTGAAACAGTTTCTCAAGAAGACACTTTCAACCTGTCAGTACCGCGCTCACGTTGTCCGCAATGCCAGTCGTTGATTAAATGGTGGCAAAACATCCCGGTACTGAGTTATGTTCTTTTAGGCGGTAAATGCCATAACTGCAAAACACCTATCTCAATACGCTACCCCACTATCGAGCTGCTTACCATGTGCTTAAGCTTGGTGGTTGCCTGGAAATTTGGGCCCACCCCGCAAGCTGCACTGGGAATTCTGGTCACTTGGTTTTTGGTCGCCATGACAATGATCGATGTCGACCACCAGTTACTGCCCGATACACTGACACTTCCTTTGATGTGGATTGGTCTTGTAGCCAGCCTTATACCCCTTTTTGCTGATGTACGCTCTGCGGTCATAGGTGCAGCTTGTGGTTATCTTGTGCTTTGGCTGGTCTTCTGGGCCTTTAAGCTTATAACCGGAAAAGAGGGTATGGGCTATGGGGACTTCAAATTACTCGCAGCACTGGGCGCCCTGCTTGGCTGGCAGCAACTGCCCATGGTGATTCTGTTTTCATCACTGGTCGGCGCTGTGGTTGGTATTTCACTTATTGCTTTTACAAAACACGAACGCAGCGCTCCCATTCCTTTTGGACCTTATCTTGCGGCCGCTGGATGGCTTGCCATGTTATGGGGTGAGCAAATCGCAGCAGCTTACATGGGAATGTACGCCTAGGTTAAACTTACCCCATGTTACTGATAGGCCTGACAGGCGGTATCGCCAGCGGTAAAACACTAGCCTCTGATGCATTTGCAGCTTTCGGTACACCCATCATTGATGCCGACATCATTGCCCGAAAAGTGGTTGAGCCAGACACACCAGGTCTGATCGCATTGATTGAACATTTTGGGCAGAGTATTGTTACCCAAAGTGGGCAACTTGATCGCAGCGTTTTGCGCAACATCATTTTCAAAGAACCAGCAAAAAGAGCGACTGTGGATGGTTTGTTACACCCCTTGATAAAATCATTAGCGGATGAACACATAGAAACTGCTCGTGCACAAAAGCATCCCTATGCAATTTACTCAATACCACTGCTGGTCGAAACCAGGCAACAGGATCGCTATGACAAAATCATTGTTGTGGATGTACCCGTTGAATTACAAATCGAACGTTTGCTGGAACGTGATGGTAGTGAGCCATCGCAGGCACAGTCAATTGTAGACGCACAAGCAACGCGTGAGCAGCGATTAAACATCGCTGACTTTGTTATCGATAATACCGGCAGTATTGAAAACACATTAAAGCAGGTAGAGGAAATTCACCGCACGCTATTAAAGCTTGCCATTAAAAACAGTAACTGAATACATCAAGACACGCGCGGCAAGATTGCTCCAGGCAGAATACGCGCAGCAAGATAAGCAGCAAGACTCAAGCAGCATTGGCGAACAGAGCACCAAATCATACTATTTAATTAGTGATTCAAGCCAGCAGTTGCGCTACGATCGGCTTGTTAGCATCCGGAAACGTTAGCTGATCAAGCTCAGTTAACGAAACCCAGCGAAACTCCTGCGCTTCATTACTCTGTGGCGTTCCTCGATGGCTGAACACTTTGTAAAAATGCAGGCGCACTGATTTATCAGTATAGCGATGTTCAAGGGTCGAAAAATGTTCAACATTTACTGGCTCAAGCGATAACTCTTCCATTAACTCACGACGCAAAGCCTGAATCTGTGTTTCGCCCAGCTCCTGTTTTCCACCAGGAAACTCCCAACGGCCTCCCTGATGCTGTTCTGGCTTACGCAGCGACAATAGTACAGCTGTTTGCGATGAGTTATAAATGATGCCAGCAACGACTTCAATGATCATATTCAGGAGAAGATCAACCTTGGGAAGAGGCCAAACATAGAAAGAGATGTGCAGAAACAGGTTCAATAAACAGATATTAAATAGGGTTCAACGTGGCATGCTTACGGCTAACTTCTGTAGTCGGCATTAATACTCACGTAGTCGTGCGAAAGATCGCTTGTATAAACCGAAGCAGACGCAGTACCAGCACCCAGTTCTACATTGATCGTAATATCAGATTTACTGACCTCGGCAGAGCCTGCAGCCTCAGTATAGCCCTGGGCGATGCCACCTGCTTCAAAGGCACAAACATCGCCAAGCAACACACGAATGCGTGAGGGGTCAAGCCCTGCAACGTCCGCTTTTCCGATTGCCATCAGCAAGCGCCCTACATTGGCATCGCTGGCAAATAGTGCTGTTTTTACCAACGGTGAATTGGCTATGGCATAGGCTACCTTTTTACAATCATCGCTGTGCTTCCCGCCGGCAACATTCACAGTAATAAATTTGGTAGCGCCTTCAGCATCACGAATGATAGCTTGCGCAAGGTCGAGTGCCACAGCCGATACGGTTGCAACAAAGGCTGTCCAATCAGCGTCGGTCGAATTAACAGATTGACCAACAGCGGTCGCACTTAGCATGCAGGCATCATTGGTAGATGTATCGCTGTCGACTGTTATCGCATTAAACGACAGATCAACCGCACGGGTCAGAGCCTGCTGTAAATCTTCCTGTGGTACGGCGGCATCGGTAAAAAGATAGGCAAGCATTGTAGCCATATTAGGCTGGATCATCCCAGCACCTTTGGCCATACCGGTGACGGTGACAAGCTTGCCTGCAATGGTGCATTGCCTGGATGTCAGTTTAGGCTCAGTGTCAGTTGTCATGATACTGCGGCTGGCTGCAGCCCAGGTTTCTACACTGGATGCTGTATTTTCGTGCGTGTCTGAGTTTGCGCCTGAATTTGCAAGCAAACCAGCGGCTTTTGTTATACCCGATCGCATCACATCATCGGGCAATAGCTGACCGATAACGCCGGTTGAGTAAGGCAGTACCTCGTTTGGTTTAAGCGCTAATTGCTCCGCAACAAACTGACAGTGTTGTGTTGCCATGGCAATACCAGGTTCACCGGTACCGGCATTGGCATTACCAGAATTTATCAGCATTGCACGCACAGCACCATGTGATGCCTGCAGATGCGATTTCGCTACATGCACAGGCGCCGCACAAAATGTATTTTTGGTGAAAACGCCTGCGGTTCGGCTGCCACTGGTTAAGCGCAGCAACAACATATCCAGACTACCATCTGATTTTAAGCCTGCAGCAACAGGCGCTAAGTCAACCCCGGCAATGGCGATGGCAGGAGCAAGATCAAGGTTAACTGGCATGGCTAATGATCAAGTAAGCTTGCCGTGGCACTGCTTGAATTTTTTACCCGAGCCGCAATGGCATGGATCGTTACGGCCGATTTTTTTATCTTCGCGTACAAACGGTTTAGCAGGCTCTACTGGCTGTTGTTGGCGAGCCATTGCTGCTTCGCGTGCATCTGCCGCAGCCTGAACCGCAGCATCCCCTTCACTCATTGGCGCATCTGCGTCCAATGCGCTTTGTGCATCCTGATGCTCATAGCTGACATCGGTAGGCATCGGGCGCTCAACCTGGGCTTGCTCAACCTGTTCCGGATCTCTTACCTGTACTTTACTCAGCACTGTGACCACTTCTTTTTTATAGTCTCCCAGCATATTGGTAAAGAGTTCGAACGCCTCACGCTTGTACTCTTGCTTGGGATTCTTTTGTGCATAGCCACGCAGGCCAACACTTTGCCGCAAGTAATCCATACCGGCCAGATGCTCTTTCCAATGATCATCCAGTGATTTCAACATGACATAGGTTTCAAATTGTCGAAGCCCTTCTTCACTGGCTGCTTCTTCTTTTTCAGCGTACGTTGATTCCAATTGCTCCAGTATGCGATCAACGATGGTATTTTCTGGAATATTTGGATCGTCCTCAAGCCATTGGCTAACCGGAAAGGTTTCGCCCGTCATTTCGGTTAACTCAGATTCAAGACCAGGTAAATCCCACATTTCATCGAGTGAACCCGGTGGGATATAGCCTTGCACAACGTCCGGTATGATTTCGTCACGCAACCCTTTCATGCGATCTTCTTCAAGATCGGCAGCCATCAGATCATCACGTTCTTCGTAAACCACTTTTCGCTGATCGTTGGCAACATCGTCGTATTCCAGCAAATGCTTGCGAATATCGAAGTTATGCCCTTCTACTTTGCGTTGCGCGTTTTCAATTGCCTTGGTAACCCAGGGGTGCTCAATAGCTTCACCCTCTTCCATACCCAGCTTTTGCATCAGGTTACTGACACGATCGGATGCAAAGATACGCATCAGGCTGTCTTCGAGTGACAGATAAAAACGGGTCGAACCTGGATCACCCTGGCGACCAGAGCGACCACGCAGCTGATTGTCGATACGCCGTGATTCGTGCCGCTCAGTACCAATAATATGCAAGCCGCCCGCTTCGAGCACTTGATTGTGTCGTACCTCCCAATCATTTTTCCGATTAGTGGTTATTTCTTCGCTTTCATCTTCACCCGCTGCCAAAAGCTCAGCCTCGAGACTGCCGCCGAGCACGATATCCGTACCTCGGCCTGCCATATTGGTTGCGATTGTAACCATGCCAGCGCGGCCGGCGTTTTCGATAATATTGGCTTCACGCTCATGCTGCTTGGCATTCAACACCTCATGAGCAATGTTTTTCTTGTCAAGCAAGCCCGATAAATATTCGGATGTTTCAATCGATGTCGTACCCACCAATACCGGTTGTTGACGACCAACACATTCTTCGATGTCCTCGATAATGGCATCGTATTTTTCGACTTGCGTTAAAAAGACAAGGTCGGACTTATCGTCTCTAAGCATGGTTCGGTTAGTTGGTATGACAACCACCTCCAGGCCATAGATAGACTGAAACTCAAACGCTTCTGTGTCTGCGGTACCGGTCATCCCCGCAAGCT
>CALHRQ010000076.1 GCA_938038175.1 uncultured Granulosicoccaceae bacterium
ATAAGATTCACTTTGATGGTGCGTTCGAACACATCAACGGATGTTTTACCTTCCCGTCCTACAATGCGTGCAGGCGGTGCGATACCAGCACAACTAACCGCAATTCGTGGTGCGCCAAAATTTGCTTCTATTGTCGCTACCGCTTGAGAAACGGAGTTATCGTCACTGACGTCGACCTGTACTGCCATGCCGGCAATTTCATCTGCGACTGCCTGAGCCTTCTTGATTTCAAAATCAATAATCCCGACCCTGGCTCCAAGCGCTGCAAGGTGTCGAGCTGTAGCTTCACCTAAACCACTGGCGCCGCCGGAGACAAGTGCAACCTGTTCTTTGATGATCATGAAAATGCTATTTGACGAGTAATGTTGTTATAGTTTAGGACAATTGAAGCGTAATTCCCATACGCTCCAAGTGCCAGCGTGATAGCGAATATGCAAAGTACAATTCACATGTAATAGCCGGATAACTATAAACTGCTCCAACAGGTGCCAACATACATACATGAATATGAATCGACTCAATAAATTACGCGACATCATGCTGGCTGAATCGGTCGATCTTGTTGCACTCGGGCCAGGTGCTCATTTGGCATGGTTAACCGGTGTCCGACCACATGCAGACGAGCGTCCGCTGCTCTTTTGCGTGTCGAATAGTTATGCAGGCTTCCTTATGCCATCACTCGAAGCTGAAAGCGCGCGCCTGCAAACTGATTTACCGTTCCATCCCTGGAGTGATGCCGACGGCCCTGAAAAGGCAATGGCTGACCTAGTTGCCGCAGCAGATGCAGGCCAATCGCAACAAATTGTTTTGGATGAAACCATGCGTGCAGATTTTGCAGCGCTGGTACAGTCCGCTCTACCAAATGCACGATGCCAATTCACGGCTTCTACCATTGGTGCGCTACGCATGCGTAAAGACGCTAAGGAATATGCAATATTGAAAGACAATGCGCTCACTGCTGATAAAGCAATGCAGGCAGCATGGGCTGGTATGCGTGTCGGCATGAGTGAAAACGATGTTGCCGCGATCGTGCGTGATTCATTTGCCTCTCAAGGCGCTGAACCGTTGTTCCACATTATTGGTACAGGTGCTAATGGTGCATTCCCTCATCATCACACGGGTACAACAACGATCAACTCTGGTGATATTGTGGTGATGGACCTTGGCGGTGCAATGGATGGATATTCAAGCGATATGACACGCATGGCCTCGATGGGTCCGCCTTCTGAAGAATACAGGAAAGTTCACCAAATTGTAGAGGCAGCCGTACAAGCAGCAATGCAGGCAGCTAAACCCGGTGTAAAAGCACACAAAGTTGATGATGCAGCCAGACAAGTGATCACAAACGCTGGCTACGGAGAGTTTTTTATGCACAGAACCGGACATGGCATGGGTGTCGAGATACATGAAACACCTTACATTACTTCATCTTCACAAACAGTGCTTGATGAAGGTATGGTTTTTTCGATTGAACCGGGCATTTATCTACCAAACAAATTTGGCTTGCGATTGGAAGATATTGTTATTTTAAGAAATGATGGGCCCGAGATCTTATCTGACTTGCCACGAGATCTTAAGCAAATTTAATCGCTACTCCTGCTTCCGTGTAATTCAGTACGTAGCGCGATAGTACGATCTAGCCTCAGGTTTTAATGCACTATTACCAAGAATAATATCAGCAGCCTTCTCCGCTATCATAAAAACACACGCATTTATATTTGCGCTTGGTATTGTCGGAATAACGGACGCATCAACTATCCGCAATCCCTGGATACCTATAACTCTCAATTGAAGGTCCACCACAGCACGATCGTCACCTTCAGCACCCATCCGAGCAGTACCGCAGGGGTGATAGGCAGAACTAGCATCCCTGCGTATAAACGCATCCAGCTCCGCGTCGGTTTGTACATCAGAACCCGGTAAGTCTTCACGTTGATGAAACTGGCTAAACGCTGCTTGAGCCAGTAGGTCTCTCCCCATTTTTAAGCCTTGCCGCATTTCTTGTCGATCTTTATCGCTTGCTAAATAGTTTGGATCGATGAGTGGCGCATCTAATGGATTTGCTGACGCGAGGCGAACAATACCACGACTTGTTGGCCGCAACGGACCAACGCCAAGTCGATAGCCATTCTTGTTTGGATCTGGAATCCAGTTGTCTCCAAAAAAGATCGGAAAAAAGTGGAATTGAATATTTGGATGAGTAATGGAGTCGTCAGTGCGTAGAAACGCACCCACATGACACTGATTAACCGCAGCTACGCCGCGTTTAGCACCAAACCATTGCAGCCCAGCCCATGCCATCAAGTGCGGCTTTAAATATCTATTCAAAGATACCGTTTGGTTGGTTTCTACCTGTATATGAGCTTCAATGTGATCCTGTAAATTTTTACCCAATTGTGGAACGTGCTGAACAACAGGCAAGCCATGCTTTTTTAAATCAGCTTCTGGTCCCACCCCTGACAACATCAATAATTGCGGTGTTCCAAAGACACCTGCTGATAAAATAACTTCGCGAGTAGCTGAGACTTTATGGTTTTTACCATCTTGAGAGTACTCGACACCCACCGCACGCTCATTCTCCAATAGAACACGCAATACTCGAACGCTTGTCATTATCTTTAATTTTGCTGAGCTGTTCTGAGTATGAAGGTAAGCGCGTGAAGAACTGCTGCGAAACCCATTTTCAACCGACATGTCAAAGCGGCTAACCCCTTCCTGTCGCTCACCATTAACATCGGCTGTCAGGACATGACCCGCGTGTTGCCCTGCTTCCAAAAACGCAGCGTTTAAGGGGTTTAATTCAGTTTGTGTCTTAACAGCAACGAATCCGTTTGAACCGCGATATTCATTTGCAGGCTTATCACTGCGTTCTAGTTTTTTAAAATAAGGCAAACAATCAGCATATGACCACCCAGTACAACCGTCAATATCAGCCCAGTTGTCATAGTCCAACGGGTTGCCACGTAAAAACGTCATACCGTTAATGGAGGACGAACCTCCCAAAGCTTTGCCTCGCGGTTGATCGATCTCTCGATTATTCAAGTGTGCTTGTGGGAGTGTTTTATACCAGTAGTTAAATCGGCTTGTGGGCTTAAAGGCAGAGCGCAAACCAGCAGGCATTTGGAGTATCCAATGCCTGTCATCACCACCGTTCTCGAGTAACAGTACAGAATACCTATTACCTTCAGAGAGCCTGTGGGCGAGGACGCAGCCAGCGGTGCCTGCGCCTACAATTATGTAGTCATAAGCCTGTTTCATTGGCTGGTCTCTAATACTTGAGCTTGAGTCTGATCCAGTAGCCAAACCTGTATCGTGGTTTATATCTAGCTCAGGGTTAGCTCAGGGTCTGGGCTAACCCGAGCAATTCAGAGCTTGGTACGTAAAAACCGCGAACATGATTTTTTTACAATCTCTGCGTATGTAGGGTATGCAAAAATAGTATCAGCAATATCCTCTGCTTTAAGCCCCATTTTCACGGCTAGCGTCAAACACTGCACCCACTCTCCTGCATGCACACCAATTCCCGTACCACCTAGAATGCGATTCTCTGAGTCCATAACAATTTTCAAAAACCCACCGGTTTTACTGTCGGTGATAAAACGATCTGTTGCAGCATCTACACTAAAAGTCTGTACACCCTGATACTTTTCTTTTGCCTGTGCTTCGGTCATTCCAACATGACCAATTTCAGGGTCAGTAAAAATAGCCCAGGGTAAAGCCGTCAAGTCCGTCATATTGTCTTCAGCATTCAACATATTGCGTACAACGCGCTCGGCCTGATAGTTAGCCACATGGCTGAACTTAGCTCTCGAAGCAACATCGCCAACAGCGCAAATATGTGCAACACTGGTTTGCATTTTCTCATTAACCGTCACACCATGGCGCGTATATTCAATCCCTGCCGCTTCCAGGTTCAAACCATTTAAGTTAGGCACCCTGCCAATTGCGACAAACAATTCATCAACAAGCAGTGTGCTTTTATTACCTTCGCCCTGTTCGATATCGATGCAGATCTTGCCGTCGCTATCATTTGAACACACCGTTGCATTGGCTCCAGTGATCATCTCAATACCCATATCACTGAATACATCTATTAGATACTGACTGATATCAGGATCAACAGCACCAAGGATGCGGGTATGACGATCAATTAATTTTACCTTGGTTCCGAAGCGCGCTAATGACTGACCTAACTCTGCAGAGATAACACCGCCACCTAAAAACGCAATGCTTTCGGGTTGATCGCGTAGCTCCCAAAAATTTTCGTTGTTGAGCATGGTAACCGGCTTGTCAGCATTGGTTGGAAGTAGCCTGGGACCAGAGCCCGTGGCAATAATAATGTTGTCCCCTGTGACTTTTTCGCCACCAATTTCGACTGTGTGCTCGTCAACAAATGAGGCACCGGACTCATTTATGTACGTGTCAATACCAAGATCATTAAAGCGCTTGGGTTGTTCATGCGCATAAACACCGTCAATAATACTTTTGACGTGTTCCATAGCGCGTTTGAATTCAAAACCGCTTTTTACATCCACAGAATGTAAGCCATGTTTGCTAGAACTATCAATACTGTGAAAGTGCTTGGCTACATCGATCAGTGCTTTTGAGGGTACACATCCGGAGTGAGTGCATTCACCGCCAATTTTATGTTTTTCCAAAAGCGCAACTTTTGCACCGCGCCTTTGCGCTTCAAATGCGGCTGTAATTCCACCACCACCGGCACCGAGAATAACAAGATCGTACTTATTGCTCATTGAGAGACTCCGTAAAAATGACTTTGGCGTCCCCATCAACTCCTTCCACTTGAAAGTAGTTCATTTCACCTATAGCGCCGTCAATTGATAATATGCCAAACGCGTGATGGTAGTGATCACCATCGTGGCCGAGTTGGCAGTCAAGATTTATTTGTGGTGCTGCTTCGAATTGTTCGGGCAAGGCCAGGTTATGCAACTGTTTGTAAGGTTGCCATAGCAAGGCCACCGGAATTGCTCCAGAGCCAATACATCTTCCCCTTTTGAGCCCAGCATAGGGTTCGAAAGCAACCAAGTTATGCTCATGCCCCCAGAGCCATAGATCGATGTCTGGTAAATGGGAACCAAACGCTTCGTATAATACCGGGTTAAGCGCTATCGGACGATTATCTGCGGTTCTACCAATATTTCCTGACGAAGTGAACAGCTGATAGTGCGACAACATCACTGTTTTACGCCCATCGCTCGTGTCCAGTTTGTGCTGATGCCACAGAACCTCTTTTTCTTCAATTGTTGGTATGGCAGATATTGCTTCGGTAGGCTTACCGATCTGCGGTGGAGCACCAATGGAGAGAATCTGCCAGTGTTTATTGCGCAAACAGAAATAACTTGCCGGCTGCCCCAGCTCATCCAGTAACCAATAGTAGCCGGCACCACCAGCGTACAAATCATGATTACCCGCCAGGTTATACACTCTAGTGTGCTTAGGCAGGCACTCACGCACTATAGACAAAAAATGCTCCTGCATTTCGGTTTTAGTACCCG
>CALHRQ010000077.1 GCA_938038175.1 uncultured Granulosicoccaceae bacterium
GGTGCAGATAAGACGATCCCGGTATTGGTAAAATCAGATTCTGTCAGAGCATAGACGCAGCTGAGCCCTGATCCAAAGATCAGGGCTGCAAAGCGTACCAGCCATCTGCAGATTATTGATTTCACTTGAGCTTAACCCTTGCTATTTCTAAATTGCAAACTATGGCGCGTTTACGATGGCTTGAAAGCTCAGCGTAACTGGCGCACCAACAGGGATACTATTAATAGTCCAGGTTAAGCCTGTACCGGTTGGATCTGTATCTATGCTTGCATCGCCACCGGTGATAGATCCACCAACATAAGTGAAACCTGCTGGTATCGGGTCAGTCACCGTCACATTAGTTGCGATATCCGGCCCTGCGTTAGAAACCACCAATTCAAACTCAATAACCTGTCCAATATTCGGCGTATTGTCGTCAACTGTTTTTGCTATCGTTAAATCAATACCCAAATCATTATTGGTAATTTCGCAAGTCACGTCCGAGCCTGGCAGTAGCGTCAAGCTTGTTGACGTTGCTGTGCCTACTGCTGGTAAACCAGTTGTGATGCCATTTATATCGGTACACGACCAGGTTCCTTCCGCATATGGCACAAGATCCAGCTCACTGATAGTAATGGTGGTATTAGCCAGCACTGGATTACTGGCACCGCTGATAACTTCTGTACCATCAATGGAGATATCAAAGTCTTCAATTGTCTGATCACCACCGTTGTCATTCACAACGGTCTTAACCAGTGTCAATAGTGGTTGAATATCGTCATTGGATATCGCACAGGTCACATCCGAACCCTGTTTCAGCGTAATGATTTCACCTGTTGCCACACCTGCCACCGGCAATCCTGTTGTCAAGCTCTGTGCATCAGTACATGCCCATGAACCACTGCTGTACCCTGGCAGTGCAAGCTCTGAAATAAGGATTCCCACGTTGGATGTCATGGTGTTTGCTGCACCGCTGATAACTTCAGTACCATCTATTGAGATATCAAAGTCATCAATAATTTTATCCCCACCATGATCATTTATAACACTCTTGGTCAGAGTCAGTAGCGGAGCAATATCATCATTGATGATTTCACACTCGACGGCAGAACCAGGTAATAGACTAACTGAGGTGCCTACTGCCGCACCCGCTGTAGGCAAACCCGTTGTTAATGCGGCTGTGTCATTGCAAGCCCATGTACCTGCGGTATAACCTGGCAATGCCAATTCACTGACTAGAATTGGAATGTTCGCTTGTACCGTATTTACCACACCACTGACGACTTCAGTGCCATCAATCGAGATATCAAAATCGTCAATGGCTAAATCGCCACCGTTATCATTTAACAGTGTCTTGGTTAGCATCAGTGTGGGTGCTATATCATCATTACTGATTTCACACGTCACGTCCGATCCTTGCTTCAGCGATAGGGTTGTGCCGGTTGCCGTACCCGCGGTCGGTAGACCACTGGTGAGTGCGTTTGCATCACTACAAGACCATGTACCTTCGGTATATCCAGGAACATCGAGTTCGGATATTAGAATATCGGTATTAGCCAGAACGGTGTTGACTGCACCACTGGGAACCTCTACCGTATCAACCGATATGTCAAAGTCATCCACAATCAGCAGGCCGCCATCATCGTTAACAACCGTTTTACTCAGTACCAGCGTTGGCGCAATGTCATCGTTGGATATTTCACAACTTACTACTGCACCTTCAGCCAACTGAATAGTTGTACTGGTTGCAAGACCAGCTGTAGGTAATCCCGATGTCAGCCCAGTGACGTCCACACAAGACCAGCTCCCTTCTGTATAACCATCAAGAGCAAGCTCTGAAATCACAATATCGGTATTGGACGCAACGACTGTATTCGCCCCACTGATGACTTCTGTACCATCAACTGATATATCAAAATCATCAATTGTGAGATCACCACCGTCATCGTTAATGACGGTCTTAACCAGAGTCAACGATGGTGCAAGGTCATCGTTGACAATGGCACAGTTCACATCCGCACCCAGGGCAAGCGTTATAGACTGCCCGGTAGCAGTACCAGCAGCTGGAAGACCACTGGTGAGCGAGTTAGCGTCAGTACAAGCCCATGTGCCTTCGGTATACCCCGGTAAGTCCAGCTCGGAGATCACTACCGGCGTGTTTGCAAGCAGTGTTGTCGCTACACCACTAAGCACTTCTGTGCCGTCGATGGAGATATCAAAATCATCAATGACATTAGAGCCGCCATTGTCATTGATCAGTGTTTTTGAAAGTGTCAAAGTTGGTGCTATATCATCATTACTGATTTCGCAACTGACAACCGCACCTGGTACCAGCTCAACTGCAGTGCCAGTAGCAGTCCCAGCCGTTGGCAAACCGCTGGTTAATCCAGATGCATCACTACACGCCCAGGTACCAGCTGTATAACCATCAACATCTAATTCTGAAATAATGATTGCGGAGTTCGCAAGCACAGTATTGGCTACACCATTAGTCACTTCTGTACCATCAATAGATATGTCAAAGTCATCAATAACCAGTAAACCACCGTCATCATTGACTATTGTTTTTGCCAAAGAGAGAGTTGGTGCTATGTCGTCATTGGAGATAGAACAGGTAACATCAGAGCCTGAAGCAAGCGTAATTGATTCGCCCGTTGCCAGGCCAGCTGTTGGTAGCCCGATTGTTAAGTTATTAGCGTCCACACAAGACCAAGTGCCTTCAGTGTAACCAGGCACGTCCAGCTCGCTGATGGTGATTGCAGTGTTGGCATCCACTGCTGTTGCTACGCCGTTTGCTACTACAGTGCCATCTACAGAAAGATCAAAATCAGCATCAGTCAGTAAACCACCATTATCATTAACGACGGTTTTAGCCAGTGTTAGTGTTGCTGTTATATCGTCATTGATAATCGTACAAGTGGTTTGTTCACCAAAGGCCAACTCGACTGAGCCCGAATCAAAAGCCGTACTGCCCATAACGCCGACATCACAATCCCATGTACCTTCTGCGTAACCGTCAATGTCCAACTCTTCTAATGAGTAGACACCGGGAGGCACATACAAAGTGTCAGATGTATAGGTTGTGGTTATACCTACGGTCGTACCAGAATCAAAATTGAGTGTTCCAGCATCAGTACCCAGACCAAAGTCACTCAGCACAGCAACGCCACCGTCGTCATTTATGATTTTCTTAACCAGCACAATTTCAGCATTTGGGGTTATCTGAACGCTATCGGTATTGTTGTCAGTATCAGACTCAAACTGAGACGTAGACGCTGTCACAGTGGATGAATTAAGGTAGTCAGACAAACTTTGCGGATAAGCTGTCAATGGCAACATGACCATCAGCAGCAGTAGCGATCGCTTGCCAACCGTATGCGCATGAAGGTACTTGCGCAAAGCATCTGAATATCGTTTTTGATTCATAAGGAAAACCTGGAATTCACGGGGCCACAACAATAGCCTGGAACGTCAAAGACGCAACACCACCTACGGGCAAACTATTTATTGTCCATCCAAGACCTGGAAACGTTGGCGCACTATCATCAACGCTATCACCACCGTTGATCGACGAAGCAACATAGGTAAATCCTGCGGGGATGGGGTCTATAACTTGTACATCGGTGGCCGTATGGGGGCCGGCATTGGTTATTTCTACAGTGAACGTAATCTGTTCACCGATGTTGGGTGCCAAATTGTTTGCAGTTTTACTGATCTGCAAATCGACCCCCTGATCATCGTTGATAAACGTACAGGTCACTTTCTCGCCTACCGCTATGGTGACGCCATCAAGGCCATCGCTGTCACTGCCATCACATCGGATGCCGAGAAGCAAATAGCCATCAACTGGAAGCTCAGACAAGGTATAGGTGTCGGCAGGTACTACAACCGAAGTCACCGCTGGTGCACCTGTAACACCGCTTCCACTTGTAGTGGCAGAACTAAAAGACATGGAAAAATCAGCAACGACAGCGTCACCGTCATTGTCGTTTATCACGTTCTTGACAAGCGTCAGCGTTGCAAAAGGGTCATCGTCGTTTGTGATAGTACAAACCACGTGGTCACCGGCTTGCAGTTTAATCTTGTCACCAGAGAAAGCAGAAGCACCGATGCAGTTCCATGCCGATGATGTGTACCTCGGAACGCTCGTCTCTGACAAGGTGTACGTACCCGGATGAACGACTGCTTTGGTTACGGTTGCTGTACCACTGACCCCAGCGATATTGTCAATGCCTGCCGCACTTAAAACAAAATCTGACAAGGTCGCTGAGCCACCACTGTCATTAACCAGCTTCTTAACTAATGTAATTTCAGCACCACTAAAAGCCCAATAAAAAACAGGTTCGCGGGTGTGGATTCGCGTTGTATCACGTTCAAAGACCTCTTCATCCACTGCAAGTCCAATAGTGCTGGGCTGAAGTGGATCAGAACCATACAGTGTGGCCCAGGAACCATTAATACCGTCTATGCCTGCTTGAGTTAGAACCGCAACCGTGTGGTGAGAGGCGGATGGATAGGTGTAACCGACATTTGCGGTGTTGTTGCCTGCAACGGTATCTGTACCAAGACCGACTTCGTAGAAAACGTTGTTGACGGTACCACTGCCAGATTCCGCAACAATATAGCCAACGGTCTCTGTCGCTCTGCTACTTGCAATCTGGCCAATGTGTTTGCCAACACAGATCCCATCAGCCAGACCAGAGTGAAACGGTTGGTTTAGTCTTGAATCACAGTCATTCATGTAAATGACACTAGCTCGATTATCGTTGTAGCTCATTACTTGCCCAAAAGCGACAGGATTCGTGTAAGGCAGCACAATCGTTGAACTCACATTTTCCACGAGTGCAAGACCCCAATCTCCATCAGTAGCATACTGGCCACTGGTCTGATCAGAACTGATCTTGTAGGCTTCCACATTTCGGCCATCAGGCAGGGTATGTGCCCCCGAATCAACCACAATGCAATGCACATCGGAGGTAGCAGCGGTGGAATCTTCCCAGCCCTGTATGCGCAAATCAAACGATGTGGCAGTAATATTTCTGATGCGAGTTACAGCAGGTGGGTATGTGTAGTTTGGTGCTGTGCCTACAAAGGATTCGAGTACGTACGTACACACAGGTATGGCATCAGAATAGCTGTTATCAAGCGCAACCGTTGTCCAACTGGTACTGACATTGGGTACGAGCACGGCTTCAAAATAGTTTGTCAAAGCGAGTGCATGTGCTTGTCGAGCAAAAAGCAACAGACACAGCATTGCTAACGGCAGCAGTAACCATCTCAGTACTTCATGTAAATTTTTGGACAATGCCTTTTGCACGGTCTAACGACAACTCTCGCTGATTTCCCAACGTATCCCATTACAATCAACAGGCCAGAATGTTCCCAGCAACCGGCGATGTGGAATGACATACTCAGAAATGCGATGAACTTCGAGAAATCAAACTGTAAACGCGGCGATAGAATGTCAGAGAGCCGAACGGCTTAAATTCAGCCGTTGCGAATCTCATTAATCTACCAGAACATAAACAGGTGTTGTAACGGGGTAAGGGACAAAACTGAACTGACAATCAGCCAGGATCGACGGCGACAAGTCTGCATGAGTGTCAAATTTATGCTGCAATAGTGTCAGATTTTGTACTATTGATTAACAGGATCAAAGGAGTGGCACTCACCGCTAAAGCAAAGCATTGAAGCTTCTTAAGTAGTTAAAATCCTTACTCGCTAAAAAAAGTAGTTTATTAACAATTTTGCAAAATAAACGATGACACAGACTTTAACAGGCTACTTGCTCACAAGACATTGGCGCGACACGCCGTCTGGAATAGAGCTTGTTTTCTGGGCAGCAAGCGAAAATGGCCCTGTTCGGGTTGTTATAAGTGAACAGGAAGCGGTTTGCTTTATTCGCCGAAATATTGCCTGCACACTGCCTGCCAGAACTCGCCGCAGTGCTCTCAAGCTACGGTTTATGGATGGACAAGCAGCAGATGCAATCTACTGTACAAATCAGCGGGATATGCAGCAGCTGCGAAACTCCAATTTGGTACTGGGTGAATCAGACATAAAACCAAGTGATCGGTATCTAATGGAGCGCTTTGTTTGTGCCGGCCTTAGTATTACAGGCACGAGCACTAAGCAATCAAATTATCACCTTGTACATAATCCAAATATAAAACCCGCCACAGTTGCACCCAATTTAACCGCCCTCTCCCTGGATATTGAAACACGCGCCAATACAGATCAACTGTATTCCATTGCAGGTTCTATCATGCATGGGCGAAAGGATCAGAACTGCGTTTTTATGCTTGGAGATCAAGAGTCGGTCATACGCAACGGCTATACACTGCACTTCTGCAAAAACGAAAAAAACCTGTTAACGCGTTTTTTCTATTGGCTGAAACAACAGGACCCAGACCTGATCATTGGCTGGGCTGTTGTGGGTTTCGACCTCAACTTTATCGAACGAAAATGCAAGCAACTGGGTATCACCTTTGACATGGGGCGAGGTGGTGAGGCAGCTGTGATCTTACAACCGGGTACAGCTGTTCAAAACAGATTAGCAAGAATACCCGGCCGCGCTGTACTCGATGGTATCGATTTGTTAAAAGCCGGTTTTTGGGTGTTCGACAGTTTTTCTTTGGATAATGTTGCCAATGAACTATTGGGTGAAGGTAAATTAATCGCATCGGATGAGAACAAAGTAAACCAGATAAACACCTTGTTTAAAGAAAATAAAGAGGCACTTGCCGATTACAACATTAAAGATTGTCAGCTGGTAAATGAGATATTTATAAAAGCCGACTTACTCGCATTTGCAATACAACGCGCTAACCTCACGGGGCTTGCTATTGATCGCCTTGGCGGCTCCGTTGCAGCATTTGATAACCTTTATCTTCCCAAACTGCATAGACTCGGGTTTGTCGCAAACGATGTCAATAACGAATCAGATGGTTTAGGCAGCCCTGGTGGATATGTACTTGACTCCCAACCTGGTATTTATCAAAACGTGCTCGTGCTCGATTTCAAAAGCCTGTACCCCAGCATTATCCAGACATTCTGTATCGATCCCTTAGGCCTTGCACAGCCTGGGGACGATCCGATTGAAGGCTATATGGATGCAACATTCTCACGTGAGCGGCACATTCTGCCCGGATTGATTGCTGAACTTTGGAGTGCAAGGGATAGCGCTAAGTCCAAAAATAATCGCGCTTTATCTCAAGCGATAAAAATCATCATGAATTCTTTTTACGGTGTGCTTGGCACTAGCGGTTGTCGATTTCATAATCACCAACTCGCCTCCAGTATCACAAGGCGTGGCCATGACATTATTACCCGCTCACGCGACTGGATAGAGGCCCAGGGCTATAAAGTGATTTATGGAGATACTGATTCTCTCTTTGTGTTGTTAGGCGAAAAACACACAAATGAGTCAACTCAGAATATTGGCAACAGGCTGACAGAAGAGCTTAATCAATGGTGGGTGCAAGTAATACAAGATGAACATCAGCTTGTGTCGAAACTTGAGGTTGAGTTTGAAACACATTACACGCGATTTTTAATGCCAACAGTGCGAGGTATGCCAACAGGCAGTAAAAAACGTTATGCCGGATTAATTAAAAATAGTGACGGCAAAGCCGAACTGATAGTGAAAGGTCTAGAGGCAGCCAGAACTGATTGGACGCCATTGGCAAGGGATTTCCAACGACAGTTGTTCGAATTGGTTTTTACCGACCAACCTTTTGAAGAGTATGTAAGAACAACTGCCGCTAAACTATTGGCAGGAGAGTTGGATAATCAGATTGCTTACCGAAAACGCTTGCGCCGCAAGTTAACCGACTATCAAAAGAATGTACCACTGCATGTGCAGGCTGCCAGAAAACTTCCACGCGCTGGCAGCTGGGTAAGCTACATCATTACCCGCAATGGTCCTGAACCCATACAAAATCTGGAGAGCGTACCAGATTATGAACACTATCTGGATAAGCAACTAGCGCCGGCAGCAGACGGTATTCTTCAGTTTCTGGACACAAGCTTTGGGGAAATTACAGCACCTCAGATGCGGATGTTTTAATGAAAACAACGTTGAGGATTAGGCAGACAACCTAAATATAGGGAGGAATCAACTCGACCACCCAACAGCAAGGAGGCCGAGTTGTACTAAAACACTAGCGCGTGACTGTTACTAGCCTAGCCACCGTGTTTGGCAAGAAAATCTGCACTGGTGAATACAAAGTCGCCTTTAAAGATAGCGTTTGCAGCGCTATGACAACCGGAACAGAACGCACTTGCGCCTGCTTTGCCTTTGTAGCCAGCAGCCCAGATCCAGTTATCTTTATTGACAGTACCATCATCTGCAGCTTTCACGCTGACAGTGACTTCACCATTTTTATCTGCTTCCCAATCTGCCTGGTTAGCATATTGCTCTTTAACGATAACCGAACCTTCCGGGTATTGATAAGGCGCTGTACCTTCACTGGCTTCTTTAGCGATATCGTTTACATACACATTACGCCAGCCGTCCGGACCTTTATGAACCACACCAAGCAGACCACTAGGATCACCTGTCGGGTTGTCACCTGTTATCTTGGTCCATGTCTTGTAGTCAGCCCAACGCTCATCTGGCTCACCAAGACCGAGTGTTGCACAGCCAGCAAGCAAGGCTGCACTGGCGATCGAGACGACCACCGAAGCTTTTTTTGTTGGAAAATTCATCTTTTTATCTCCTGCGAGTAACTCGATTATTTTAGAACAATAGGGCAATAAAGGGGAACAAAATTTCATCAAACAGTAGGACCCCATTTCCGCCCTTTAATTCCGTTCATTATAGTTCAAACGGGAAATACTTGTTCGGTTGCTATCAGTATCTCAGTTCTTTTGCTTAACTTCACGGCGACGCTGAGTCAGAATAAATTCAGTATAACCGTTAGCTTGTTGCTTGCCTTTCAGTACCAGATCCAGCGCTGCCTGGAAAGCAACACTGCTATCATACGCTGGCGCCATGGGCGAATAGTCTGGATCACCAGCGTTTTGCTTATCCACCACCATGGCCATTTTCTCCATGGTGTCGCGCACCTGCTCCTCGCTGATTATCCCCATGTGCAGCCAGTTGGCAAGAAACTGACTGGAAATGCGCAGCGTCGCTCTGTCCTCCATTAAACCCACATTGTTTATGTCCGGCACCTTGGAGCAACCCACGCCCTGATTAACCCAACGCACCACATAACCCAGAATGCCTTGCGCATTGTTGTCCAATTCATGCTGGATTTCTTCAGTAGAAAAGTTTCGACCCGATTCAACCAAGGGCAATGTCAGAATATCGTCCAATTCGGCGCTTTTACGTTTTTTCAGTTCAGCCTGCCGTTTCATGACATTCACCTGATGATAATGCGTTGCATGCAGTACAGCCGCTGTAGGAGATGGAACCCAGGCGGTATTAGCACCCGCTTGTGGGTGTCCAATTTTAGCTTCTAGCATGGCAGACATTTCATCTGGAATCGCCCACATCCCTTTACCTATCTGGGCGTTCCCCTGAAGTCCACAGGCCAGCCCAACATCAACGTTGTTGTCTTCGTAAGCCAGCAGCCAAGTGGATGTTTTTACCTCCCCCTTCGGGATCATGGTGCCTGCGTACATGCTGGTGTGCATCTCGTCGCCAGTGCGATCAAGAAATCCGGTGTTGATAAAAATGGCCCTGCGATTTGCTGCATCGATACAGGCTGCAAGGTTGACAGAGGTACGCCGTTCCTCGTCCATAATCCCAATTTTCAGGGTGTTCTCTTTAAGACCAAGGGCTTTTTCGACTCTGGCAAAAAGATCCACCGAAGAGGCGACTTCTTCTGGCCCATGTTGTTTGGGTTTTACAATGTACACGCTACCCGCGCGCGAGTTTTTAGGCTCATCAGCAGCCTTTTGCAAATCGTGCATGGCGCAAAGGCTGGTCACCATAGCATCGACATAATTCTCCGGTACAAAATTGCCCGAACTGTCGAGCACAACATCTGTCATCATATGCGCACCAACATTGCGCACCAGTAAAAGACTTCTGCCAGGTAGCGTTAGCGTGCCGCCTTTAATACTTTGGTAGACACGATCAGGATTAAGCTTTCGCGTTACAGACTGACCGCCTTTCTGGAAAACATCCTGTAAATCACCCTTCATCAAACCAAGCCAATTACGATAAACCAGCACCTTATCTTCAGCATCCACTGCTGCTACCGAGTCTTCACAGTCCTGAATGGTAGAGATAGCCGCCTCCATCAACACATCTTTAATGCCTGACGCGGTTGTCTTGCCAATAGGATGCGCTCTGTCAATCTGTATTTCGACATGCAGTGCGTTATTTTTGAGCAGTATTGATGAAGGTGCACTTTCATCACCCTTGTACCCAATACATTGGCTGGCGTCTTTCAATCCGATTTCACTGCCTGAGGCGAGTGTCACTAACAGGCTGCCGTTCTTAATAACGAATGCACTCACTTCGTCGTACTTGCCTTGTGCTAACGGAGCTGCTTGATCAAGAAACGCATTAGCATAAGCAACAACCCTTTCTCCTCTAACAGGGTTATACGCACCGGCGCGTTCCGCACCACCGTCCTCGGGAATCGCATCTGTACCGTATAGCGCGTCATAGAAACTACCCCAACGCGCATTGGCGGCATTTAGTGCGTAACGTGCATTGTTGACTGGCACAACCAATTGTGCACCTGCTATGTGTGCAATTTCGTCATCGACGTTATCTACATTCACCGACACTGAAGATGGTGCGTCTGTAAGATAGCCAATGTCCTTGAGCATATCCTTGTAAGTTGAAAGATCAGGCATCCCCGGATTAGCCGTGTGCCAATCATCAAGCTGTTTCTGGAGACTGTCGCGCTTTTCCAAAAGTGCCTTATCACGTGGCCCGATTTCGCTAATCAGGCTGGCAAGCGCCGCCCAGAAATCTTCGGGATCGACACCCGTCCCGGGAATAGCCTCATCATGTACAAACCGATACAGGTCATCGGCAACCGTGAGATTTGCAACTTTCATTATTGGTCCGTCTTCATTTTGGTTTAGGAACTATAGTTTGGGAAATACAAGCAAGCTTACACAGATTAAACAACCCCTGCTAATAGCAGGAATACGCTCAAAACGCTGCTCGACTCTGCGGTTATCCTTGTATTCATTAAATCGGATCGGAGAATTATAGAGGGTCTTAATGACGTAATTTTGGCTTTGGCGCTCAATAGATGAAAAGAGGCTCAATTGGGTCTAATTTTTAACAAATCCTATAAGTATTTGAGTTTGTGAACCATTTCCCACTTTAAATTGCATATCTGTCATGGTTCACATTGGTAATACGACCGAACTCACCCAGAAAACACCAAGTCGAATGCTATTATCCGCAATCACTAATAATAATAATATGCGGTTGCATGTTGGTAATTCAGTTCGCCAGCACTTGAACCAACTGGTGACGCCCTTATCAAACGTCGCCAGCGTGCATTCGGCACATGAAGCTTTAACCATTGGGTTTAATCATGAAAAAACACACTAATTTGTTTGCGATGACTTTTATCGCACTCTCAGTTGCAGCTTGTTCGGATAGCTCAAACAGCACAAATCCTGAAGCAACCAATATTATCGGTGAAGCTGTAGTAGCCGAGATTCCAACCGCCAACGCTGACACTACTATCCCTGACAACGAACAGGTTGACAACACCACTGCTGGTAACGCCATCACCGATGCGAGCGAAGGGGTTGTGGTCGAAGATGATGTGGCGATGAACAACACCGCTGCTGAGACGCCTGCCGACAATGGCACTACTGAGGAAAACGCGGGTGTGGATGAACTAACTGCCGAGGGTGGCAATACTGACACAACTGCAACAGTGGACGAACTACCTGCTGAGGGTGGCGATACTGACGCAAATGAGGCTGTGGACGAACTACCTGCAGACGATGACAATGATGCAGATAGTGGTATGGAAGAAATGATCCCGTCGGGTACTACCCCACAGGGCCGGTCAAATCTGGGCAACCCACCAATACTTGATCCGAATGTCGTGCCGATCCCCAGCCCGAACCCAGAAGATCCATTTGGCTCATTGCTTGAAATCGATAACGAATTAGCGGTTGCCGGTGGCGCACCAACAACACCAAAGAATG
>CALHRQ010000078.1 GCA_938038175.1 uncultured Granulosicoccaceae bacterium
TGTAACTTGATCTGGCAAAACAAACCGATCTCCTACAAAACAAACCCGTCTCTATAAACGAATCAGACAACCATCAGTACTTTCACGCAGCGCAGTATACGAACCGAAGATTAATTAAAGCTGAAACATTTGGTTTACAAAATCGATGATGCTTGTGGCGCATCAGGTGGATTTCAGATTCGCTGCAAAGGCTTTAATTGATCAAGGTTGGGTTTTTTTACCTTTTCGCTAGAGTCAGAGCTTGCTTCGGGACTAAGCTATTGGCACGACATCATTGCGCATAAGGTTTACTGCTCTAGGGGTTCAGTTTAATTATTTGCCTATTTTTAAGGTGTTTTTGTGTCTTCCATGATTTTTTAGTGGCTGTGATAACGCTTCTGTGGCAGCACTGAATACTGACTGAATCGACGATACGCGACGCGATTAAATGCTGACTATCGCTTAAAAGTCGAGGCGAGTGATCACTAATAAAGTGTGCAATTTCAGATCAAAAAATAGAATTCTTGCAATCTGGTAAAGATCGGAAAACCGTATTTTCGATCCGTTTTATCCAACACAATCGAGCACGAATTTACTCAGGAGGAAAAAATGGGAACGGTTTTTTGGTGATCGTATTATGCGAAAGAGGTACTGAGGTGAAATTTAATTCAGTTAGTTATGGCTACGCGAAGCTTGGTTCATCAAAAGCCATGTGATAGTTAGAACGATGGTTGATGCTGTTTGTGTTGATGCCAGTTCGGAAACTCTCTATATAGAGGGTAATGACTAACGATAAAGGGTAACGGTTTGCAGATTTTAGAGAGTAACGGGTGACGGAATGTCCTGGCTCAGATCCATTTCCTTGTCACCACGAAAGTGGGTTGCCGTTTTATAATATTGACTGTTCAAATAGTTCACGTGGCTTCGCTAGCTGGTTTCGCTGTAAAATGGCTCGACCCAAAGCATCCATCTGAATATTTATCAATAACCTGACACCCGGTATCCATCATCTAGCGTCTGGCTGGCTGGCCGCATGCGATAAATAAAGCGTGACTCAGTCCTTAGTTTGCTGCCATAACGCGGTTACTAGATGGTAGCAATGGCAAACTCTTCTCGGTTTCGACTGACTAATTTGTTTGATAATCGTGTCTCTGAACATTCTCAGCGAATGACTTGGGAGCTAAAAATCAGAGCTGGCGTGTGAATGTAAAGCAGTATTGAAGGCCGAACGGACGCAAAGAACCGGTTTGTAACTAGTGCAAAAATGCTAAAAGCGCCGATTCTCGGTTTATAGTGTCGCCTGCGCCGTTGTGTACCGCTCGCTGTTTGGATTGTGAGCATTGCGCAGTTAAAAGTAGTGATTGTGTTGTACTCAGGAGAACAATGTATATGTTTTTAGTAGGGTTAAAGCCGTTGCGTGCGAATTTCAAACTTGGGCTCCTTGTCTGCTTTGTTGGCTCTCTCACCGCTTGTGTCGAGAGTTCAGGCGTAGGGCTACCTGATGATGCGGGCTCAGCATCAAACAACGATGTGGTAACACCAGTTACCGCACCTGTCATTCCGGCAACAGGGTCTCAGGCCCCGATCACGACACCTGCTGCAACCCCACCAGCCGTGGCAACAGTTCCTCCGGTTGGTGAAAATACAGTGCCGGTACAGCCAAACCCCACTAACCCGGTACCAGAAACTCCGCCAGCGGTTCCGCCAGTGGTTCAAACTCCCACAACGCCTGACCCCACGCCAGTTGTGGTTCCGACACCGGTGAGTGAAGGCGTTAACATTGATGGTCTGCCTGGGCCAACATCTGGTGTGTTTGCTCGAACAGCGACTGATATAGGCGATATCAGAGGTTTATATTTTCAGGATGGTTACCAGAATGATGGTGTGATCCGTGTTGATGTAAGAACAGTCACTACTCCGGGCATTTGCACGATCGACGATTTGTCTGGATGTACGCTTGCGGATGTCATAGCCGATATCAACGGCGATGATAAATTTAAAGTTGAAATCCCAATACATTTCCAAAGTAGTGATTTTCCTGATGACGGCAGTGTCGCCAATGCAACCCTGCGTCAGCGTGGTCAGTTCTCTCGCACAGCACCGCAAAAATCATTTCGCATCAAGCTTGATAGTAAGCAAAAAGAAGATCTTTGGCGCAACGAGCGACGCTTGCAGCTCAATAAACACCCTTTTGATAAAACGCGCATCAGAAACAAGGTGGCATTCGATTTACTCAGTGAGATGCCCCACATTCCAAGCCTTAGAACACAATTTATTAATCTATGGATAGATGATGGCGCTGGTCCTGTTGACTATGGTGTGTTCACACACGTCGAATTTGCGGGTAGAGAATACCTTGAAAATCGTGGTCTGGATAAAGACCATAATCTATACAAGGCTGAATTTTTCCGTTTTGATGCTCGTGACATCGACGCATTGAGGGTGGATGAAGAGGGTCAGCCAATTAACGAAATTGCCTTTGAACAAAGGCTTGAGATCGAGCGTGGAGATGATCACTCGGCTGTAGGCAGGATGGTTGCTGCTCTTAATGACCCCAATATGAGTTTTGATCAGGTGCTCGATCGTTATTTCAACAGAAATAATGCACTTATGTGGATAACGGCCAATCTTCTAATGCATCAGACTGATGCGACCACAAAAAACTACTATTTGTTTAACCCAGCGGGTACCGAGCGGTTTTACTTTTTACCCTGGGATTACGATGGTGGCATGCAGCCTGAGTCCATATTGTCCAATAGTTTTGACATAAATGAAGTGTCAAAGCGCCAGTTCTTCGGTTATGCGCGTGGTGTACGCAATACATTCCTTAATAAGTTCCTAAGACAGCCTGGAATCCAGCAGGACCTTCTGGCAGCCGCAGATTATCTTCGGGCCAATCAACTCTCTGATGCAAATATTGATGAGGTTGCCAACAGAACTATCCGCGTTCTGGAGCCGTTTCTCACTCGCGCACCAGATTCAGAAAATACCGATTATTCACCCAATATAGCGGCTGCCTTTTCCAGGTTTGTGGCTGGTATACACGCGGATATGTCAAGCCGGTTTGCAGTGCCGATGCCTCCAACTCTTGAAGAACCGGCCGAGGTCAACAATGGTGTATTAAATTTGGCCTGGTCACCTGCTTATGACGTTACGGGTACGAACACCAGTTTTACGTATGATGTCGCAATTTCCACATCAGTGAGTTTTGATGAAAACTCCATTGTTTACAGTCGAAATGGGATTCCCGAGGCAGGTGATAGAACGACTCACACGGTTGACTTGACCACCTTGCCCGCGCAGCTGTTGTTTGTGCGATTGGTCGCCAGAGGAAATGCTGATCCGGAGCAGTTCTGGCAAACCGCGTTCAACGACATCAGATTTGATGGTCTTGAGTATCTGGGCATCATCAGCATAGATAATCAGTAGGTTTGGTATTCAGCTGCATTACCTCTCGGAAGGTACGGCAACTTCATTCTTTACTACCTCAATAGAGCTGTATAAGTTGTGTTCAGGAGGTTTGTTGTTATTGTGGCACGTAATTTTCTTGCGCATTAATCATTGTGAGGTAGTTGG
The DNA here is from genome assembly GCA_938038175.1 of uncultured Granulosicoccaceae bacterium. Classification (GTDB taxonomy): domain Bacteria; phylum Pseudomonadota; class Gammaproteobacteria; order Granulosicoccales; family Granulosicoccaceae; genus Granulosicoccus. The sequence goes on from CALHRQ010000078.1 coordinate 3,556, forward strand.
CATTATTCAAACAAAATACGCTTAAAAGTCAGATGACGGGCCCTTTAATTCCGTTAACTATTGCCTCAAATTCATAAATGTGGCACAGTTAACGGTTTTTATGGAATATGGTTCGCGGAATTATTGTATCGAATTAATTACCATGACACTCAGTTGATACGGGGCTAGCCGTTAGCCACGGAGTATCAGAACGGTGAGAGAAAACCGCGCAACATTAGGCTAAAATTTAGGTAATCCCTTTGTTTAGCGGTATTTTATCTCAAGATAAATAACTATAACTAAGTGTAAAATGACCGTTTATTGGCGCAAACGAAGTCAACTAAACTAATATACTTCTGGTGGTTTATACATGTACAAGGGACTGACAACAAGTTACAACGTCGCGATCGGAAATGATGACTTTGCTTGCGTTGCTGCACGAGATCAAGACATTGCCACACAAACAAAAAATACATTGGCTGCTTCTACAACAATCTCTAATTTAAAGCGAAATGGCTTTCCTGGTGCCTGTCGAGTCAATGCAAAGACAGCCTTGGACTCATACCCAAATGGAATTTCACACTCAGATAGATCATGGTCAAGCGTACCAGTGAACAAGGCATTTTTAGATGTTGGTGGTAATGCCCCTCTCAATGAGTCAGAACTTCAGGCTCTTTCAGGCTATAAATCACACGCGGTCGAAGACCTGAAAAATGCCTCCCTGATGAACAGGGTCGACAGCAAATTCGTTATTCCTCGAGGCTATTTATCTGCATTGCTGTTGCATCTGCAGGATAAATACACTGTTTTGGAAATCGACGGATTGCGCGATTCACGCTATTACAACTGTTATTTCGATACTGAGCATTACACACATTATCTTGCCCACCACAACCGGCGTGCCAATCGCTATAAACTGCGACAGAGAACCTATCGCGACAGCGGCACATCGTTTCTGGAAGTCAAATTTAGAAACAACCATGGTCGAACAATCAAGACCCGTGTTCAACTCGATGGAGAAAAGCCTGTTTTAAATGCGCAGACGACTCGTTTCATCAACGAAAGTGGTATTGCTCAGTATGGGAGCCTTGCGCCTACACAGATTGGTACCTACACACGTATTGCCTTAGCTAACGAAGCTGCCGGAGAGCGCGTTACCATCGATGCCGATCTGGCGATCCAAGATTTGAAAACCGGCAATATGCACGAAGTGGGTGACTGGGTCATTGTCGAAGTGAAGCAGGGCGAATTCAATCGCCATGCTCCATTTTTTGGTTGGGCACGTCAACAAGGCTTACGCCGTTGTTCTTTCAGCAAATATTGCATGGGTATCTACTATACTGGTCCTAGGGCTTTAAAAAGGAATAACTTTCATCGGATTGATCGACAGATGGCAGTTTCTGAAAAAAGGTATACCCAACGCATGTCGCTGACAAACTTGTGGCCTGACACGCCATCTGGCTTGGTTCAAGTAAATCCATAGTCCGGTTTTGTCACTTCTGACAACTATCTGAAGTATTAAATTCTGAAGTATTAAATTATGAACCTCGATGCTCTATTTGGTGAGTTTCTCCTGCGATTCCTGCTAAACGCTATTCTGCTATTAGTCTTGCTTAGGTTCGTTTATTTTCGAGTGACACAAAACAGAGACTCCTTGTTTGGGTTCTTTTTGTTTGGGCATGGTGTCTATCTGATCAGTGCGCTTATGCATGATGTGGAAATTTCGATGGGCTTTGCCTTCGGTCTTTTTGCTGTGCTTTCCATGCTGCGTTACAGAACCGAATCTATTTCGATACGAGATATGACGTACTTGTTTGTTGTTATCGTTATGTCGTTAGTGTTTGCTGTTGGCCCGGTTAATTTGCCTGGTCTTGTGCTTATGAACGTTATGCTATGTGTCATTGTTGCGGTATGTGAGACGACTCTCTTTGCCCCTCGAACAACCGTGCAAAAAATCGTCTATGACAATGTTAAAAATATCCGACCTGAAAATTATGAGTTGCTCAGAAGCGATCTCAAGGAGCGTTTGGGAACCACCGTTGTAGATGTTGAAGTGGGTGAGGTGGATTTTCTAAGAGACTCGGTCGTATTAACAATCACATCAACAGCCAGCACTGAGTCTTGACCATAGGTCAAGACCAGGTTTTCCCATAGGTGCGTGCGATAGTCTGCGTTGTACAGGCTGCATGATCGGGCGAGTTATCGTGGGTGTCTTGCTTTTTGCAGATAGGGCTGGAACTGTTAGAGGCATATTGCTTACTAAGATATTGCCGGGTTCGATTATTGATTCCAGTAATTGATTTCTTTTAGGAAATAAACAGTGCACTCAGTCGCTTATCCATATTCTATTGCTTGCTGTCTTGTCTTATCCTTTGTGTTTGCCGGGGCAGGTCAAGTGGTTGCCGATACATCCGCGTCACAGCTGTCCGGCAACTCAGACCAGGACTTTGACCTGGCATCACTCAATCCCTATCGGTTCAACGATTTTTTCGATTCCAGAGATGCTGAACTATCGGGTACGCTTGAGCTTGATGGCAGCAATGCCAATGGCCTGTATGGCGATGAGAACGAGCAATCGCTGAGACGAGCAAGGTTGGGTGCAGGGATTGATCTTACTGGCATAATAGCGATCGACTTGACTCTCGATTTTGATGCAGAAGAGAGCGATTTAGGCGTTCAGGAAGCACGCTTAAAAATTGAACTGAGCAAAGAAGCTGATGTGCACATCGGGTTAATGAAGCAGCCCTTTGGTATGGAAAATAACAGCAGTTCAAAAAACCTGCAGCTCCTTGAACGTAGCCTCGCTACGGATGCTTTCACACCAGGCAGAGCAGTTGGCCTTTTATATCGTCGAGAAAGTGACAGATCCTTCTTTAGTTTTGGTGTCTTTGCTGACCAGGAAGAAAGCGACAACACTTCGGTTGCTGGGCGCTTTGTTTGGACCCCAGTAAACGAAAAACGCTCAGTTCGCCATTTGGGTTTCGGTCTGCACTACCAAAATAATGAAACTGGAGAGTACCGAATTCGCTCCGATGGGTCGATTCAAACTGCGGAAAATTTTATTCGTAGTGAACGCTTTAATGCGGACGCTTTTGGCACTGCTGCACTCGAAGCCGGGTGGATGGAAGATTCAATCTCCTTGCAGGGTGAGTGGTTTGTGCAAAGTGTGCAGTTGACGGACGAAGGCGATGCACCTTTGCTTTCTGGTGGTTATTTGCAGTTGGGCTGGGTGCTCGGTAATGGTCGTCGAAAATACAGTCGAGGCCGTTTTGGCCGGGCGGTTAGTGGCGGCAATGATCGGTCCACGGAATTAATACTGGGTTATAGCCTATTGCGCACTCGAGATAATGATGAAGGTGATGACGCAGAAGAATTTTCAATTGGATTGCATCAGCATATCAATCAATACCTGAAAATATCAGGCCAGCTATTTAGTGTGCGCCTGGATGACGGATCGGAAAGTGTACAGGATGGTCGTGGCGCCCTTGTGAGGTTGCAAGCCCTCTTTTGATGCAGTGCTTTTATTGACTACGTATTGCTGTAATTCGCTTAATTAATCTTAAATTTTCGTTTGTTCACGCCTAAATTACGGATATCTCAATGCTTTTGTGCCATTTTCACGATGTGCTCTCGTTTTGTAGCCTGTTGTAAAAGTGCCACTGAAAGTGCCACAAAAATTGCCCATCGCTGACTGGCGAGAGTAGATTGTTAATCATTTGTTTCGTGTGTGCAAGAGCACAGCCGAAACATGGATCTATTCACAATAGAAGCTGTCATAGAGTGCGTCATCGAAGCTGGCGCGATACAATTCAACACGCAATAATTGTCCAGTGTTCTGCCAAATTGCCTTTGCGAATGCGATGAGCGTGTTCCCATTTATCGAAAATTTCAAGCCTATGTTCAATTTCCAAAAAAGTACCAATTGTAAGCTGGGTCTATACGCAATTTCTGTCGTATTGACAGGGTCTGTCTACATACCTGCACAGGCACAGTCGCTATCTGATTCGCAGCGAAGTAATCCATGGTTTGCGCAAGGAGCAGAATTAATCCAGCAAAAACGCAATGCCGTGTTTGAAGGGGATGCAAAAAATGTGGTGCTGTTTGTTGGCGATGGCATGAGTATTACAACGTTAACCGCAGCCAGAATTCGACAAGGGCAACTCGATGGCCAGAGTGGCGAAGAAGGTGCTTTGTTCTTCGAAGAATTTCCAAACACAGCCCTGGTGAAAACCTATTCAGTTGATGCGCAAACTCCAGAGTCTGCTGCCACCATGACAGCGATGATGTCTGGTGTAAAAACGAAAACAGGCCTTCTGGGTATTGATGAAAGTGCCTCGCGTGGTAGATGTGAATCAGGTAACGGTCGTGAACTGGTCTCGGTTATTGAATTGGCCGAACTTAAAAATCTCGCCACAGGCATTGTCTCGACAGCTCGTATTACCAATGCTACCCCGGCTGCGGCTTATGCAAAAACAGTAGAACGTGGCTGGGAGGGAGACTTTGCCATGTCAGACGATGCGCTGGCTGCCGGATGTAAAGACATTGCATTGCAACTAATCGAATTTGAAGCCACGCTGGAAAGTAGGGTTGCCGGTAGTGATGTTGATGGGATAGATGTTGTAATGGGCGGTGGCAGAGGAAATTTTCTTCCTGAGGATGCCGCTGCAAATACACCAGATGCAGACAATGACATTGAAGGTGCTCGTCATGATGGTCGTAACCTCATAGAAGAATGGCAGTCTTTGTATCCAGAGGGACAATATGTATACGATCAGGCTGGCTTTGATCGTTTGTCATCCGATACAGAAAAAGTGTTCGGTCTATTTAATGGTTCACACATGCAGTACGAAATGAATCGTGCAAATGATGTCGCAGGTGAACCATCACTTAGCGAGATGACCGCTAAAGCGATTTCTATCTTGTCAAAAAACGACAATGGGTTTTTGCTAATTGTTGAAAGTGGTCGGATAAACCATGCACATCAAGCAGGTAATGCATATGGTGCGCTGCACGAAACAATTGAGCTATCTGATGCAGTCATGACAGCGTTTGAGCAAACCGACCCGGAAGAAACACTGATTATGGTGACAGCCGATCATAGCTCTGTAATGACAATGGCAGGTTCTCCTGCAAGAGGCAATCCAATACTGGGTAAAGTCATCCCCAATGGTTTTGATCGCGAATCTACCGCGGAAGATGATTTACCTTGGACAACCCTGACTTATATGAACGGACGTGGTTTTGCAGATCTTGGTTCTCAGACCAACCCGGACGCTATTTACAACGAACCTATCAACGCTGGACGTCAGGATCTGCGCTCTGTTGATGTCAGGCAGCCAGGCTTTCATTCTGAAGCGCTTATACCGCTCACTGAAGAAACTCATGCAGGCGATGATATCGCGCTGCACGCAACTGGCCCAGGTTCTGACAGGGTGCGTGGCGTGATAGAACAGAATGTTGTGTTTCACATAATTGATAGAGCACTTGGGCTTCTGCCTCGGTAGTCATGAATAGAGGAGCCGTGCGAATGAATATTTATCCAATCGTTTTTGCCACCGTAACTGCCGTACTTGCGGGGTGTAGTGATAGTAGTAACCAGCCTTTGAGTAATAATGAAATCGTTGTTGGTGAAAATGTGCCAGCAGCAAGTGCTGATGTCGATGCGACTAGTACTGAAGGTGCAAATGTTGCTGACATTACCGACTCTACAAATGGTACTGATACCGAAGAAGCTGCCGCACAAGCTGAGGCTGCAGCCCAGGCCGCAGCGCAAGCTCAAGCTGATGCACAAGTTGCTGCTCAAACTGCTGCTATTGCACAAGCTGAAGCCCAGGCCGCAACGGATGCTGAAGCTGCCGCTCAAGCAGAGGCCCTCGCTCAGGCAGAGGCTGCTGCTCAAGCGGAAACTGCAGCGCAGGCATTAGTTGCAGAACAGGCTGAGGCCGCGACACAAGCAGAGGCCCTGGCTGAAGCCGATGCAGCTGCACAAGCCGCGATTTTAGCTCAAGCCGAAGCCGATGCAGCAGCTCTTGCTGCCGAGCAAGCAGAAGTGGACGCCGCAGCCGCGGCTGCAGCCGCAGCACAAGCCGAAGCGGAATTGCAGGCCGCAGCCGAAGCACAAGCTGCTGCCGAAGCACAAGCTGTTGAAGCAGAAATGCAAGCCGCAGCCGAAGCCGAAGCTGTTGAAGCAGAAATGCAAGCTGCAGCGCAAGCTGTTGAAGCAGAAATGCAAGCCGCTGCCGAAGCTGCTGAAGTTGCGAACAATGTCAGCCTCGATGTTCTCGGTAGTGGATTAGTGCGAAACACCATGGATAACACATGGTTTGACGATGCCAGTGATCTCGTTGATGCACAACCACGCTTATCCACTGAGCGATCAGGCGATGCCAAAAATATCATTCTCTTTGTGGGTGATGGAATGGGTATTTCCACAGTAACAGCATCGCGCATTCTGGAAGGTCAGCAGCGAGGATTACTGGGTGAAGAGCATTCGCTTAGTTTTGATCGTATGCCTTTTGCAGGGCTTTCAAAAACCTACAATGTTGATTCTCAAGTGCCGGATTCTGCAGGAACAATGACTGCACTCATGACTGGTGTAAAAACCGATGTGGGTGTGCTTGGAGTGGATGAGGACATTGTGCGTTTTGTTTGTGGAACGGTTGCGGGTAATGAGCTGACTACCGCGCTCGAGCTTGCAGAGATCGCCGGCATGTCTACGGGTATCGTCTCTTCTGCTCGTGTTACTCATGCAACGCCTGCAGGGGCTTATGCAAAGGTCGCAGATCGAAGCTGGGAGAACGATGTATCGATGCCTTCCGCTGCAATAGATGCAGGGTGTACAGACATTGCCATGCAAATGATCGACTTTGAGAGAAACCTCGAAGCGCGTCATAGCGGATTGAACGTAGATGGTCTTGAAGTTGTATTCGGTGGTGGGTGGCGTAACTTTCTTCCTCAGAGTGCAGGGGGGTCGCGCGAAGACGGTGTCAATCTTATAGCACGATGGGAAGACAAAAACCCAGATGGTGATTACATCAATAATAGAGCGGCTTTCGAGGCGCTGGATACTGAAAATACTGCACGCGTAATGGGCTTGTTTGCACCTTCTCATTTGCAGTACGAACCTAACCGAAGTGATGAGCCCAACGGAGAGCCCAGCCTTTCAGAGATGACTGAAAAAGCAATAGCGTTGCTTGATAACAACGATGAAGGGTTCTTTTTAACTGTCGAGTCTGGTCGTATTGACCATGGTCATCATGCAGGTAATGCAAATGCCGCGCTGGAAGACACGATCGAATTCTCAAAGGCTGTGCAGGCTGCACTAGATGCAACTGACCCATCAGATACCTTGATTATAGTGACAGCTGATCATAGTCATGTATTTACCATCGCAGGCTACCCTAAGCGTGGTAACCCAATTCTCGGCAAGGTTGTTCCAATTGGTTCTGACAGGCCTGCACTTGCTGAAGATGGCATGCCGTACACGACGCTTGGCTACATGAACGGTCGGGGATTTAAAGATTTTGGTGATCAATCAAACGCCGATGCTACCTACAATTCGCCGATCACTACCGGTCGCTTTGATCTATCGAGCGTGGATACGACAAAGCCTGGTTTTTTTCAGGAGGCACTTGTGCCGCTGCAGGCTGAAACCCATGGTGGTGAGGATGTTGGAATCTATGCCAGTGGGCCAGGCGCATCGTTGGTTAGAGGTACAATTGAGCAGAGCGTGATATTTCATGTTATGGATTTTGCGGGACGGTTGGTTGATAGGGCAGATGCTGTTATTAACTCTAACTAGCGGTTTTCCCAGCTACATGGCGTACTTGATTGTTGTTGCATTTTTTTTGATATAGTCTAAGGCCTAACTCATTACATCAAGGTTCAAGGATGAACCCAGTCTGTCCCAGCTGTGTAGCCGGATGCTCTGTAAAACACGGCCGTTTCTACCGT
>CALHRQ010000079.1 GCA_938038175.1 uncultured Granulosicoccaceae bacterium
ACAGACCGGAATTTTGGTGGGGCTTTATCTGTGCTGACGGGTGGTGCGAGCCTTGGCGGTGGTTTGGATTCCTATTCCAATACGCCAATGGAGAAAGCCATTCGAGCGAGTATTTTGGAAGCGACACGGTATATTGCTGAAAATACACCGTCCGAATTTATGGTTAACTAATTTATGATTAACTAATTTATGGTTAACTATTTCGTGGTTAACTATTCTATGGTTTACCAAGGTTAGGTTTGTTCTTTTAAAGACTGAGTTTTGACGATGGGGTATACGGTATTCCGCTACCCCATCGTTGCAACACGGTATAGTTTCATATAACTGCTAATCAAGTCTGGCTCCGTTTGTATCAAAGTAAAGAGCTCTGCTAGTATCAAAGCCCAGATTCACATTGCTGGATTCCTCAACGTTATGCTGCCCAAATAAGCGAACGGTAAGCTGATGCTGATTAAGTTGAACAATTAAATTGGTATCGCCACCCAAGTGTTCAACGTGCTGTACGCGAGTTTTAAGCTGACCATTTGCGTTTATAGCTAAATCTTCAGGTCGGATTCCTATAGTGCGTGTATCGCCGTTAGACAACAAATCTGCCGGTAAAAAATTCATTGCTGGTGCACCAAGAAACCCTGCAACAAACTGATTTGCGGGATTGTTGTATAACTCCATGGGCGTGCCAGTTTGTTCAACAACACCATCACGCAATACAACAATCTTGTCAGCTAATGTCATGGCCTCAGTTTGATCATGAGTCACATAGATCATCGACGTCGATAGCTGTTTATGCAGGTTAGCAATTTCGATGCGGGTGTTGATTCTTAAGGCGGCGTCAAGGTTGGACAGTGGTTCATCGAATAAAAAAAGCTTTGGCTCTCGCACAATAGCACGGCCTATGGCGACACGTTGGCGTTGGCCACCGGAGAGTTCTGAGGGGTACCTATGCAAGTAATCCTCAAGGTCTAGCATCTGGCTGACCTTGGCGACACGTTCATTAATCACGGTTTTGTTAAGCCGAGCCTGCTTTAAGGCGAGTGTCATGTTGCCGCGAACATTTAAGTGCGGGTAGAGTGCGTAGCTTTGAAAAACCATGGCAATTCCACGCTTTGCCGGCGGTACAGCATTGACAAGTTTATCGTCAATGCTAACGTTACCTGAATTCGCTTGTTCAAGTCCTGCGATGACTCGAAGCAATGTGGATTTTCCACAGCCAGAAGGGCCAACAAAAACAACAAATTCACCCTGATTGACTTCGATATTAATATCTTTTAATACATGTACATCACCAAAATACTTGTTGACGCCTTCAACAACAAGCGCAGTCATTGCGCTTGATCCACTAGTGCAACAGGCAATGAAGTGCGAATACTTTCATCTGCGGCTATACAGATAGCAAGTGATTGTACCGCGTCGATCATGTGTCTGGATAGGTCGATATTCTCGTTGATCGCTTGTAACATAAAAGTCTGTTCTGCATCACACAGTCCTTGGTGATCGGGTTCATTTGGCATTTCGATAAGGTGATCACCACTGGGTTTATGCACCAGTATACCGCCAACTTTAGTGTGGCCTTCTACGTCCGATGAAGCACCTTTGTTGCCCTCGGTTATTGATACCGAACCATTGGGGGAGACAATGTCTTTTACAAAAAACGCTGTCTCGGAAATCATCGGTCCCCAACCAGCTTCGTACCAACCAACTGATCCATCAGCAAAAAAGACCTGGAAGTGACCGTAGTTGTACATGTCTTCAGCAAGTTCATTTGAGAGCCTGACACCCATCCCGCTAACTCTGATAGGTTTTGCATCGGTTATTTGACACATGACATCAACATAGTGCACACCACAATCTACAATAGGGGATGTGGTTTGCATCAGCGCTTTATGCGTCTCCCAGTGATCACCAGTAGATTGCTGATTAAGGTTTAATCTAAATACGTAAGGACCACCAAGCTTGCGTGCCTCACTGATCAGAGTGACCCATGATGGGTGGTGCCGTAAAATATACCCCACGCATAACTTACGCTGAGTCTCTTTTGCTTTATTGACTACGCGGACAGCATCAGTCACATTTGTGGCAAGCGGTTTTTCCACAAAAACATGCGCACCGGCATCCATAGCAGTGCAAGCGTAATCTGCGTGGCTATCAGAATAGGTGGCGATGACAACAAGATCAGGCTGAGTTTGCATGCCTTCTTCAAAGCTTCTAAAAAAACGGTAGCCTCGTAATTCTTCAGGTAGTGGAAGAACAGAACGATTAACCAATCCAACTATCTCAGCACCCTCAAGTTTATGGTGTGCGATTGCATGACTCAGTCCCATATGGCCGAGACCGACTATGAGTACACGCATCATTTAACAGCTCCTGATGTAATACCGCGAATCAATTGTTTTGAAAATATCATGTAAAGCACCAGCACAGGCAGAATAGCCATGCTCAATGCCGCTAATACCGCGTTCCAATTAGTGACGTACTGACCAATAAAGACTTGAGAGCCCAGTGTCAGGGTTTTGGTTTCTTCTGCCGGGGCTAATATAAGTGGGAACCAAAGGTCATTCCAGATCGGGATCATGTTAAAAACCGCAACGGTTGCCAGTGCTGGCCGAACCAGTGGAATCACAATTGTCAAAAAGATCTGGTATTCAGACAATCCATCCACGCGAGCGGCGTTTTTTAATTCGTCAGATATTTGCTGCATGAATTCACTGAGTATAAAGACTGCTAGAGGCAGACCTTGCGCCGTATAAACGAGAATTAGAGCCCATAGAGTATTAACAAGATTAGTCGCAACCATCATTTCCAGTATTGCAACTGTGCCGATACGTATCGGTATCATGATGCCAAGCGCCAAATACAGCGCCATCCATTTATTGCCTTTAAACTGGTATTCGGCGAGAGCGTATGCTGCCATCGCACCGCACAGTAAGATCAGGAATAGAGAGGCAACAGTGACGATCATGGAATTTTGAAAGTAGGAGAAAAACTCGCCTTGTTTCAATACGGTCTCATAGCCAATCAGTGTGAAGCTTTCACTATCAGGCAATGCCAAAGGCTCGCGAAATATTTTTTTGCGTGTTTTGAAACTATTAATCAGTATGACAAAAACAGGGAATAGCGCGATGAGCATGTACAAAATGAGCGCACCGTGCATCAATACGTTATTGAATGGATGCGTTCGGTTGGCGTATAAGCTTGCCATCTAAAATTGATACCGACGCAGGCGGGTTTGAATGCCAAAGAGGTAAATACACACACCTATTAAAATGATCAGAAACATGGCGCTGGCAATCGCTGAACCCATATGCGGGTCACCTAACTGCAATTGAAAACCAAAGAAGGTTCGGTACATAAAAGTACCTAATATATCCGTCGAATAATCCGGGCCAGCCAGTGCGCCTTGGGCAGCATAAATCAAATCAAAGGCATTGAAGTTTCCAACAAAGGTTAATACAGAAATAATGCCGATCGAAGGTAGAATCAAAGGCAGCTTGATTTTCCAAAATGCTGACAATCCTGTTATCCCATCAATTTCTCCGGCTTCGATAACATCTTGCGGTATCGAAAGCAATGCTGCGTAGATCAAGATCATCGGG
>CALHRQ010000080.1 GCA_938038175.1 uncultured Granulosicoccaceae bacterium
CGTTTATAAATAGTTCGACCTGATAGCCATCTGATACCTTGATGGATGAAATGGAATTATTGGCTAAACCCAAGGCAACCAGATGCGAAAGATTATATTCTCCAACATCGAGATCAACACTTCGATCTGTGTAATCACAACCTTTATACAAGGTGACTGGAGCACTCGGCTCAGCGGCAACGACAGGTGTAGCAGGTGCAGTTAAATCAGTTGTATAGCGTACCGAAAGTGACGTAATAAGATCGTTGAAGTTATCGTTAACCAGGCATTCATCGCTGTGACTCAATGACCCTGCTCTGCCACGCAAAAAATCATTTTCGAACACGGTGATAACAGCGCCTTTGGGTACACGAATAGAAGATATCGAGTTGTTTGGCAGGCCCAGTTTTTCTAACTGCGCAAGGTTGTACTCACCCGCTTCGAAACTCGCCTCAATGCCGCGAAAGTTGCACTCACTGTACACAGTAACGAGCGATGAGCTGGCTGGCTGCGTCGCTTCTTGTGCAATGACCGAAGGCTTTGCAGGTGCCGTCGTTGCAAAGGCCTCACGTATGGAAACCGAGCTTATGATGTTACTGAAACGATCCCCGTCCAGGCAGGAATCTGAGCGCCGCAAAGTACCATAACGCCCTTCGAAATTATCATTTTCATGTACGGTTACAACAAAGCCTTTAGGCACATTGATCGATGAAATTCGATCTTCAGGGATACCAAACCTTGCGAGTTCGGCCGCGGTGTAGTCACCCGGCGACAAGGCAATACCATTACCCTGATATTCGCACTCCCCATAAAAAGTCACATTAGCGAAGGCCATTGCCGGCCCAATGCCACACAGCAACACGAATAACTGAACAACCTTTTTCATATCCCTTTCTCCCTAATGGTCACTGACAACCAGACCTTGTTACTTGTTACTTGTTACTTGTTACTTGTTACTTGTTACTTGCTACTTGCTACTTGCTACTTGCTACTTGCTACTTGCTACTTGCTACTTGCTACTTGCTACTTGCTACTAACCAAGTAACAAGTAGCAGTTTGTCGATTCCATTGCCATGTTATGGCATGCCAAAGCTCTACCAGCCAAGCTTGTTCTGAGCACTAAAAACACTTCAGGCAGCACACGAATTTACATAACCAGTGGCACTGCCAACAAGCACTATGAGTACAATAAAGGCACACCCATCTCGGTATGCAGCTGATTACTTGCCTGTTCAGAAATGTTCATCCCCTTTGCCAGTGCATCGAGATAGACGGCTTCGGGTTTTGAATCAAGATTAATCGACATAACGGACATAGCGTAAACCTGCTGCTCCATGCCACGGGGTACACTCCTTATAAAGCCCTCAACATCCAGAGGTGCTTGCATCTCTGCGCGTATAAACGCAGCCTCTTCCTGGCCAATATCCCCCAGCTGACCAACAATCTTTTCTTGCTCTTGCTGATCGACGGTGCCATCGGCTTTAGCTGAATTGACCATGGCCCGAATCAGTAGCGCCGCGTGGTCAGTCTGCTGCTGCGAGGGGGCTGGAGCTTGTGCACCACCTTGCTGCTGTTGCAAAGCCGAACCCAACAGAGCACCAAGACCTCCGCCTGTCTGCCCACCAGCACCGGACAATAAACCTCCCAGCATGCCACCACCCGCTTGAGCGCCGCCTGCCTGCGAGCCAGCCGCAGACCCTTGCAATTGACCAAGTAGCTGCCCCAAACCGCCTGCGCCACCCGATTGACCGCCAGCCAGACTGCCCAACAAATCACCGATACCACCTGAACCGCCTTGCGCTCCACCCAATAAGGAGCCCAGGCCACCAGCACCACCTTGACCGCCGAGCAGCGAACCAAGACCACCAGCACCACCCTTCGACAAGGCACCACTGAGCAACAACTTTCCAAGTGTTCCGACAAGATTCATGAATTTGTACCGATATCAATTATGAGAAGGCATTATGTTATCACGCGCGATTAAGCTCTCAGCTGTACACCTACAGCTCTTATCAAATGTTACTCTTGGTCACCTCTTTATGAGCGCAAGTCACTGTCTTAATGAGGTTTCACCGTATGACAATTGAATCTTTCATCCGTACTATCCCGGATTATCCTAAGCCTGGCATCTTATTTCGTGACGTGACGACATTATTTAATAACCCGCGTGGCTTTCGAATGGCTGTTGATATGCTGTTACACCCATTCGCTGGGCGCCCCATTGACAAGGTCGCCGCGCTGGAAGCGCGCGGTTTTATTCTTGGCGGAGCTATCGCACATCAACTCTCGGTTGGCTTCGTGCCAATCCGAAAAAAAGGCAAGCTACCCGGCGACACCATTGAAGAGGCTTACACACTGGAGTACGGGGAGGCCATTATGGAATTGCACAATGATGCATTTGCTGAAGGAGAGCGTGTACTGCTAGTCGATGATCTTATAGCCACCGGCGGCACTTGCGAAGCAGGTATCAAACTGATTGAGCGTAGCGGCGCTAAGCTTGTTGGATGCGCCTTCGTTATTGATCTACCCGATCTCGGTGGTAGAAAACTTATCGAGTCTTTGGGTGCTGAAGTTCATACTTTATGCGCATTTGAAGGCGACTAAATACGGGTTACCTGGCTACTCGTTACCTGTCTACTCGCTACAAGGTTTATTCCAGTACTGCGCGCAAGGCTGCACGTCTGGCCTCCTCCACCACCGCTTGCACAGCATTGCGCGCTGCTATTGCCTGTTGACGCTGCGTTTTTGGGTTTTGCTGTAGCAGATTTCGTTTTTGTGCCAGCCGCCCTGATACTTTACTTGGTGATACTTTACTTGGTGATACTTTATTGTTTGATAGCTTTTGAACCGGAAGTTGTTCCAACAATCGGGTTTGGGTCAACGGCTTAATTGCGATGACCGAATGTGAGGAACTACCCGCTCCACTACTGATGTGCCCACTCACAAACAGCAGCCCTTCTGACTCCAGCACCTTAAGCTTTGCAAGAATAACGGGGCCAATACCCTTGACATCGATCAGCGCATCGACTGCCTGAAATGGCCCATGCTCCTCGCGATACCCGACAATAGCACTGGCCTTGGCAGGCCCAATCCCGGGCAGAGCTTCTGCCAAAGCACCCACTGGTGCTGAATTGATATCAATTGGAACCTGATCAGCAGCGCCTAAAGACACAGCAAAAAAAAGTACAAAAGAAAAAAAGCAACAGTAGCATTGCCTGAAAAAGAACCCCATACCAACCTCCTTGTTGGTGTTTGGATTAATACCGCACTTTGTTGCCTTTAGCTTGCAGCAGCTTCCGTGCGCGAGCGATATTCCTGATAGGGACCACGTACCACAAGATAGATTGCCAGTTGCGTTCCAAAAATCAAAGACGAAAAGAACAAATGCAGTGGTTGTGCAAACATCGGCAGATTGAGCCTGTCCATACTCATACCCATCACGATTGTGCTAAGCATAAAGCCCATTAGCAGCGCACCTAAAAACCGCAGTAACCTGGAATTAACTGAAATAGCGGTTTGATAAACAAGATAGCCATTGAGCGCAAGAATAGGCAAGGCGATGTATTTATGTATCGCAAAGAACGCGGGTAAGTTGTCTATCCATAAATGCCGGTTGACATAGTCACTATTTTTGGCGATCAGATCAATAGCCTCACGCACTTGCGTACCCAGTAAAAGCTGCGCGAGACCCAGCACCATGGCAAACACAATCAGTGGAAATACTTTGGATGGCATACGGCTTACATCGATAGACATAATGCTGTTTCGGCATGCTCTTATTATTGCAGCGATAACCAGACCAACTATCACTTGAGCAAGCAGCATATGCAAGGTGATAAGCCCCGGGTGTAAATTTGAGGCGACAACACGTGAACCCAACCACCCTTGCACGCCCACCAAAATAAAACTTGCAAAAGCAAGATTAACAACTGCCCGGTCATGGCGACGATAAGGCAAGGCAAAAAGAAAAGTTAGCAAGATAGCAAAACCCGTGAATACACCCAGCAACCTGTTGAGATATTCTGTCCATGTTTTACGCACATTGAATGTGGTGTTGGCGTACCCGCGATCGGCATAGACAGTTTGATAGTTGGCAGGCAGCTGTGCCTCACTGGTTGGTGGCACCCAACGTCCGAAACACGTGGGCCAATCCGGACAACCCATGCCAGCACCGGTTGCGCGCACAATCCCCCCGACGAGGATTAGTGAGTAGATGATGGCCACGGTAGCCACCGCCAGAACGATAAATTTTCTGGCTGAGCGAAGATCCGGTAAAGCACTGGTTGTGGTGTCTACATGCATTAACTTAGTTTACGACAATTAGCGAAGAACAGACGTGCTGAAAGGGACATATGTTTGGGTCCAGTGTTTCGCGTTTGGGACGTGAAACTAACGGCTTACACTGTTGCTTGCTTGAGTGGTACCGTGAAATAGCACCCAAAGGTGCGATTTTTCAGCCATATCAACTGGCCTTTCCCAAAATACATAAGTAGTCTTCCTGGACCCTCATCCAAGATGTGCAGCTTCCACCCACATAGGCGATAGCTTTTACTTGAACAATGCGCAAAGTGGCCAGCAGCAACCATCAAAACAGCCAATTCTGAAACTTTCCACAACCTCCGCACACCAATCTCTCATGAAAGCCATACTCCTCTCACTCATACTATGCGCTGCACTTGCGCCTTCAATTAGCGCGGCATCAACAAACGATACAGCACATTCAAATTGTGCCAACTTCCCTGATAGCAGCCTTAAAAAATGGGAAGAAAGAGAGTTTGCAGGTCGCAGCAAGTACGAACTTGTCGACAGCGCTGATGGCAAAATATTACGCGGTTCCACCGATGGCAAAGCATCCGTCCTGTATCGAAAAAAAACCATTAGCCTTACCGATACACCTATTGTCGAATGGTGCTGGAAAATCAAAAACACTTATAACGCCGCTGATGAAACCTCCAAGTCTGGTGATGATTTCCCTGCGCGTTTGTACATTGTCGTGCAAACTGGCCTGCTTCCCTGGGAAACAGTCGCTCTGAACTATGTCTGGGCGTCAACATCACCCCTTGACAGTGACTGGAACAGTCCTTACACCACTAAATCTCGCATGATCGCGGTTCAATCTGGCGAACAATATGTTGGCCAATGGGTTTCTCAGAAGCGAAATATCAGGCAGGATTTCAAGCGTTATTTCAACAAAGACATCAAAAAAATTAACGGCTACGCTGTCATGGTGGACGGTGATAATGCCAACCAGTCGGGCGTGGCTTATTTTGGCAGTATTGCATTCAATTCTGAAAATTGAACACTGACGCTGGCACCCGAATGCATGGACGTCAGGAGCACATGCTGCTGGCCCTAAACTGAGCCAAAGCGATAAAACTTAGAGCATAAAGCGCTCCTCAGGGTTGTGCAGATCTTGTCTGCGCACCTCATGACTGAACACATCATGGCTGCGAAAGTCATGGTTGAACACGCTAAGGCTGAAAAAGCAGCCTGGTCACATCGGTCTCTTCTGCATGGAACCCAGCCCAAAAGCACTACCAGCGCAGTAAAAACCCGTTACCAGGCGGCAGAACCTGTACTCAAGCGAAAAGACGTGTGCGGCTTTGGCCGATAACCTATACATGATGAGTGATGTAGAATGAGAGTCCGATCACAAGAGTACGTATTCCCGGTGATAACGTCTTTTCCGCAGGCCAACACCTGTGAGAGTGACTCATCGGGCTGATGTCTGCAAATGATTTCCCTATCTAGCGAAGCCCGTAACGTCAAAGCACTGAAAAAAATCCCACTGGTGCAGTCAATAGACGAGCAGCTATGGGAGACACTGCTACCGCACTTGTCCTTCTCAGAGCTCAACGAAGGTGAGTATCTATTCTCAGCTGGTAACCAGAGCGAAAACCTGTTCCTGGTGATGGATGGCGAAATTTGCCTTTTTTTACAAGGTGGCGCTTCGGACGAGCAGTTTTATCTACACTCACGATGCAAGGGCCAAACCGCTGGCGACTTTGCTGTACTGAACGGCGGGGCACACCTTGTCAGTGCTTTCGCCGCAAAAAAAACCCGGGTCGCAAAATTTCCACGTTTCGCGTTTGAGTTGCTCGTAGACCTCGACCCCGGTATCCTTGCACATGTTTATGACACAGCAGCCGAACTCTCACGCCGAGTCATGCTGGCAAAGGTTTTCCTGGAGATGTTCGGTGAGATAACCACCTCTGCAATGAACGATTTACTCGATGCCACCAGCATCAGGCACTACACCAGCGGAGAGGTGCTCATCAATGAAGGCGATGAAGCTGATGGCCTTTATATCGTGGTGTCTGGCCGACTACATGCCGAAACCATTAATGACAACAATGAGCCTTCTTTAATAGCCGAAGTTCGCGCCCCAGAAACCGTGGGCGAGCTTGCTCTGCTATCTGAATCAACTCGATCGGCGACAGTTTACGCAACAAGAGAATCCACAGTCGCATTTCTGAATAAAGAGCGTTTTAACGAATTAATCGCACAGAGCCCCAATATGATGCTTGCCTTGTCCCGGCTTATTGTGCAAAGGCATGTCGAAAAATCAAAACGCATCAATACGGCCAGCAGCGATCAAACGTTTGCCGTTATTCCACTGGATCGCAGACTACCACTGCGCCGATTTTTACATCAGCTAAAGCGTGAAATGCGCGTAATAGGTAACCCGCTTTTACTCGACGCCAGAGGTTTTGATACCTTATACGGCAAAAAAGGTGTTGCCCAAACGGATTTTAGCGATGTCTTTAATTCAGCTATTGCCGAATGGCTGGACGATAAAGAAACCAGCTTCCAGGAAGTCCTTTACTTAGCAGACCCCACCTGGACAAATTGGACAGAGCGCTGCATTAACAGGGCAGATCGTATTGTGCTGCTAGCAGATCCCAACAGCGAGAATGGTGCGCAGATCAGGGAAGTAGAAAAGAAACTTATCACGCTTTTAGGCAATGATCGGTTTAAACGAAAAATTGATTTTGTGCTGCTCCACCCCAACGCAACTGAACAGCCCACCAATACCGCGCGTTGGTTGCAGGGGCGAACACTCGATGCTTATCATCACATACGTATAGACGATACAACGCACATGGCTAGATTGGCACGTCGCTTATGCGGAAAATCTCGCGGCATTGTGTTTAGTGGAGGCGGTGCTCGTGGCTATGCACATCTGGGCGTGCAAAAAGTGATTGAAGAACACGGAATTGATATTGACTACATTGGCGGTTCGAGCATGGGTGGCTTGCTTGGTGCATCCATGGCAATGGGCGAGCAAACCGATAAAATCGTCGAACTCTCTAAAGTCTTTGCCAACAAAAAGGCATTGTTTGACTACACACTACCTCTAACATCGCTTTTAAAATCAGCCAAGCTGACCAACTTTTGTCAGGCAGTATACGGTGATATTCAAATCGAAGACTTGTGGCTGCCCTTTTTTTGCGTCTCATCAAATCTTGCCGATGGACAAGAGGTGATACACGATCGCGGGCCACTATGGCGTGTTGTCAGAAGCACGATTTCCCTGCCCGGTATTTTTTCGCCAGTGCCAACACAATCAGGTAAGTTATTAATTGACGGTGCAGTTCTCAATACGTTTCCTGTAGATGTTATGCACAAACGACTCGGCAACCGAGGCAGTATTATTGGTGTCAATGTCAGCCAGATTGTAGAGATGCGAGAATACTATAACTATGGAACGTCTGTTTCAGGATGGCAGGTATTGCTTTCACGGCTAAATCCTTTCTCCCAAAAAATACAGATTCCCCGTTTGGTCGAAACACTATTGCGTTCCACAGACATCAAAAGCATCACAAGGCTTGACGAAACCAAAGCCATGCTCGATATACTGATTGAACCAGATGTCAGTCATATACCGCTCATGGAATTTAAATCTTTTGCCAAAATAAGCGATATCGGCTACGAGGCTGCCACCAAAGTGCTTGCTGAGCATGAACTCATTCCTGCCGAAAAGCAGGTTCAGCAATCACACTACCGTGTCCTTACAGATGGTGCAGTCGAAATGAAAACCCAGCCGTCTTAACTGAAAAATAATCAGTGTCAGAAAAAAATCGTGGTTTCCCCAATATGGGTAGTTTTGACCCCTAAACCTGCAAAAAAATGCGTTTGAAACAGAATTTCACTTTATATAAACGATTAAATGTTAATCCTTTGTTAACGTGACCCCGCATACCCGCTTATGTGTTGCGGAAACAGGTATTTAAGGACTATATTACTGACTGATATTTGCCAAACCTTAAATACATCTCACTATTAGTTTGCCAGGTTACTGTTTCCGGACAGGTTTTTGATACACCAGAACACTTTTTATTGAAGCAATCTGTTCCTGGTTTATTGAAGTGTTCTGTTTTTTTATAAGTGCTCTGTATGTTGAAAGCGTTCTGTTTGTTCTAGATTGTTCCGGCTCTGTCGCTTATGTGTCAGATAGTTTTAACAAAGTCGGATAGCGTACAGCCAGGCAACTGAAACGAATTAAAGTGAGATGAAACAAGCTATATATTTTTTATGGAGGTGTTATGTCCAAGTTCGATGAAGCGATAACGGATTGCAAAGCCCAGATGGAAAGCATTAACGTTGACTGCGATGAAAAACTACTTTCGGCCGTTGCAAAAGGTCTTGGCCCATCTTTATACAATCGAGATGCAAACCTTGTAGCGGCTGCCGACAAAACGGAGCTTGATAACGTAAAGAAGCGCTTCGTCAGTCGCAAACTGGGCGTGGAAGGTCCGGAAGCAGACGCTGCAGTCCAGTATGCCATTGATACCATCGGTGCCAGCAATCGTCAAAAGCTACGTCCGGTTTTTTATTATTTGATTGTCAAGCATCTCAATAAGGAATCTGTCTACGATAAAAAGTAGCCTATTTTTTATCATGTCACTTACTGCACCAATGTATCAAAAATAAGTCACTTCTTAAAACACAAAAGCCGGCTTTCAATGCCGGCTTTTTTCTATAGAAAAAAGCGGATGTTTTTGCGCTTTATCTTTCAGCTTTATCTTTCAGTTGTTTCCTTCTGATCAATCCTTCCGCTCTATTTGTCCACTTGATATTTCAGCCCAGATTTTCACGCCCACTCTTTTGATTTATCTTTTCAAGCTTTTAAGGCTACACCTTTGATATAGGCATTTGCCACAGAGTCTGAGTGCAAAGATTCGCTACTTTCTCTCGAGCTAGCAGCCTGTAAGGTTTGATCAAAGCGTCTAAGCACCTGCTCCTGTCTCAAGGTCAGCGCTGAGAGTTTATCCGCACTGTCCAGCTGCAGTTCTCGTCGTATTGCTTGTCGCCGCAAGGCACTGTTTCGATAAGCGATGAAATTGGATTCATCTCTTTGTGAGCTGTCTTTGGCATCTTTGGGGAACAGAGTAGAGTAGCCAGGACAAAATATTTGTCCTCGGGAAACTGCCGCATCAAGATGCTGATCGCTTAGAAGATCTTGCAGCACACGCGAACGGAATTGTTCATCATTAACATTGGCATCATAAAAGAGGCTTAACATCGTGCCCCTGCCAACATAATCCAGGCTATATTCGTTTGCCAGTATTGCCAGGTTTTGTGCTGCGTACAGATCCATATACATAAGCGTGGTATCGAGCAATGCAAGGCCCGCACGCAAACGCACCGTGTTTACATGATGCGGACGACGATAATATTTTGGATCAATCTGGCTGGCTTTTAATTCGAGCAGCAGACGTTCAATCAATGGATGTACGATTGCGCCTCGCACCCGTTCTGCCCAGTAAATGCGCGCACCACTGTGACGCCAATGACCAATCATCAACTCAGGATCGCGTAAGCCTTCTTCCAGTGATACAACGGTGTCCAGCAATTTAATGACAATACCCGATGTTGTGTAGGGCAAGTCTGCTTCTGTTGGTTTGATTTCCGTGCGTTTGAATCCGTCAAAATTATATTGTTCTTGTGGTGACAACAAGTGCGGATGGCTTAATGTTACGGCTGCCTTATTGGCACCATCACTGATAACGTTAGAGTCGGTTAATTCCGACACCATGGCAGCGATCGGACCACCAAAACGAAATTGTATTTTTCTTAGCGAATGACCATAACCTGTAACCCTGACAGATCCGTCTTCAACCACATCATGCAACATGGCAAGTGTAACAATTAGTGGCTCCAGGGCGCGGCCCAATACCCGCTCACTGATAGCCGCTATGCGAAAAGCATGCGCCGACATGGTGCTTAGGGATTTACGTCTGCCGCGCTCCAGCGAACGCATCATTTCAAGGCTGGCAAGATGCGCTGTTTCGATAGAGTTAGGTGCATCGGCTGCTACGTAGTACTCCATAACAGGCAAATTAATGTGTAGCTCATGCACTGCTTTACCACGTCGTCCAGACAAACGTTCACGCTTGGCTGGATCATCCAGCGCATCACGCACCGCCATGATCAAGGTATTTCGAATGGGTTCGCGCAGTGCATAGTGATCAACTCCTGGCGAGCTGAACGCCGTGCAGGTACGTTCATAATCTGCCTTCAGGAAAAGCCGTTCTGGAAAATCACAGTCAACGTCAATCCCGGCATCGATGAGTTCCTGCTTACTGGTTTCGTCCAGTAGGCTAAGAACATGATCGCCAGCCGCTCTTGCAGTCAATCGCAGACGACTTGCTTCGATCGCTGCAACTGTGGTGGCAATTTCTTTGCTTGGCGCATCAGGTGGCAATACGCCTTGCCCAATCGCAGCTTCAAACTCTTTTAGATAGTCGCTCAATTCGACCACATGGGTTCTTACCTCATCCCCAAACCAGCTGAAGATATAAGATTCATCAATGATTTCATGATCACTTGAGCTTACGGAACTGTAGCAATGCGCTTTACCCAAAGTGTCGTGAAGCATGGCCGCCACAATAAGATCATGACTAATGGAGGGCATGCCGCGGCCATGGTTGCCATACAAACGCACACCTAACAGGATATTTGCGGTCAGAATCGCGGCATGGATACAGGGTTCAAGCTTGGGCAGCCGGTTGGTGTTGATCAGTGTGTCTCGACCCAGCCGTTCGATATCGATAGAATCGGGATCGATGGATTCAGGATCGATATCCTGATCCGGGAAAAGCTCTGTGGCCAGAAGATCTCTGCCACGCTGCGTATGGAACAACTCTCTTGGCAAAGAGGAGAGAGGAACCAGATGCTCGACTTCGGTAGAAATCCAGCGCCGTGACAGAGTGCCTGCAATAACACGCTCTGTGTCTGCAGTTCCAGCCAGAACACCATAGGCTCTGACAAGCTTAACAAGGTCTGTTAGCGGATAGGCGCGCGCCACGGTTGTTCCCTAAACTTTGATTCTATTATTGAAGGATAGCAATTCAAAACACTAAATAAACAATACTGGTTGGCAAGTCTTTTCAGACTGAAATTCAAAACCGAATATTACCCGCACCCACAGCAAAGACCATCTCGCCAACACCTTACATATTAGCGCTAAAGCAAAAACGCGCGATGTCGACACGAACCATTACGGATTCAACTGAAGTCGAGTTAATCATCTTTCTTTTTAGCTGTTTTCTTTTTACCAGCCTTCCTGGCATCAACTTTCAAATCCGAAACTGCAACTCGCCCAGCCTCGGCTTTGACGTTCGATTTCTCACGAATGGATTTGACTATGTTTCTAGACCTTTTACGTCCAGTAGAGCGTGTTTTTTTACTCTTGTTAACCTCAGCAGCCAACGTTTTTTCCTTGTATTCACAAAGATCCGCAATAACGCAGCCCACGCAACGCGGCTTGCGGGCAACACAGACATAGCGCCCATGCAGGATGAGCCAATGGTGCGCATCCATTAGATAGGGTTTCGGCACCATCCGAAGTAACTTTTGTTCTACCTCGATAACGTCTTTTCCAGGTGCGATGCGTGTTCGATTAGAGACCCGAAATATATGCGTATCAACCGCCATGGCAATCTGACGAAAAGCGGTGTTGAGCACCACATTGGCTGTCTTTCGGCCCACGCCGGGTAATGCCTCAAGCGCTTCGCGTGTCTGCGGCACTTGACCTGCGTGCGATTCGAGCAGTATCCGGCAGGTTTTGATGACATTGCTGGCCTTGGTATTAAAAAGTCCAATGGTCTTGATATGCTCTCGCACAGCAGGCTCACCCAATTTGAGCATAGCGGCAGGGGTATCGGCCGCTGCAAAAAGGCCACGGGTTGCCTTGTTTACACTGATATCGGTTGCCTGCGCGGATAAAAGTACAGCGATCAGCAATTCAAAGGGTGAACGGTATTCTAGTTCTGTTTGCGGATTCGGGTTTTGCTGCTGCAGGCGCGCAAATATCT
This sequence comes from uncultured Granulosicoccaceae bacterium, assembly GCA_938038175.1. GTDB lineage: Bacteria > Pseudomonadota > Gammaproteobacteria > Granulosicoccales > Granulosicoccaceae > Granulosicoccus. Next base: position 12,300 of record CALHRQ010000080.1, read on the forward strand.
GCTCACGTTTTTCAGGGTTCATGGTGGGTGCTGCGGTTTCTATTCAACCTACGTGGTCTGGCATAATCTTAACAGGGCAAGACTGGAGCTTATTGACTATGTGTGGTCGAATCAATGTGTCAGACAACGAAGGGGTTCGTCTTTTACTTGCCATGCTTGGCATGGAAGTATGGCCATCTCGCGAGCCTCGTTTTAACGTTGCACCAACACAAACACTGGATGTCATCACCGCGGGTGATGATGAGCCAGCACTAACGGCAATGAAATGGGGTTTGTTACCAAGCTGGGCCAAACCGGGAACGTTCAGTGCACCCTTGATTAATGCTCGATGTGAAACCATCAGGGAAAAACCGTCGTTTCGACACTTGGTTGCTCAATATCGCGTACTTATCCCGATTAACGGCTTTTACGAATGGCGTCGTAGTGGAAAAACCAAAACCCCTTTTCACTTTTATGCCAAAGATCAGGGAGCCATGTTTATTGCAGGACTCTATCAACCGGTCGAGCACGCCACCGACAAACCGCAGTGCTGTATCGTAACAACGGCCGCAAATGACACCATGGGTGCGATCCACCATCGCATGCCGGTTATTCTAGATGCCAGTGATGCTTTAAGCTGGATTGCGCCGGGTGATAACGCAACAATCGATAAGCTTATGAAACCTGCAAATAATGATGTGCTGCAATCAACTGAAGTGAGTGATTATGTTAACAACGCCAGAAATGAAGGGCCAGAATGCCTCGCAGCACAAATTAAAGGTGACTTGTTTGATTAGGCTGACGAAACCACATTGCCATTCGCCGATGACAATACTGCGATAAAAATACTACTCAGTATGAGGAGTTGGGCGAATCATCTGGATTAAGATCGCCATACACTTCATCAGGATCAACCTCGTTGATCAATAAAACTTCACGCACTTTTTCAATATCTGCCAGCACGCGTTCCACCCGACCGGCAAAATCGAATTCATTAACCTCGATGGATTTAGGCATATAACAGAACGCAATTTTTAATGCGTGCAAGGCATCTTCATCAAGCTTGTTCATTTATACAGTTACTTAATTTTGAGTTAACGGATATTGAGACCAGTAGTAAATTTGCTGCAAACTGACTGGCTACTGATCTAATCACTTTTAGATAGCGGATTAACTGGCTACTGACCTGGTTGCTTTTGTATTACTGATTAACGAACCACAGACCTACTGGCTTCAAAGTTGCGATGTTACAGGCCGCCGATCTAACCTATCTAATAGCTTTCAGGCTGCAAGTTTATAATAAGTGAACAAACTAGTAGCTTCTAAGCTGCCCCACCAACACACCTTGGAAACTGATTCTTTCAGTTGAGTAGTGCATGGTTTGCATGGATTTATTTTCAGGTATGAGTTCGACCATACCATCAGTGCACTGCCCAAGGCGTTTCAGGGTTGCTTCTTGAGAATCAATTAGTGCCACCACTATATCACCAGAGCGAACCTGGTCTGTTTTTCTCAGGATAACAGTGTCGCCATCCAGGATACCGGCATCTATCATGGAATCTCCGCTGACGCGCAGTGCATACCTATCCGGACCAATCAGAAACTCAGCCAGGTTGAGATGATCTTGCCGATCGATGGCTTCTATTGGCTGGCCCGCGGCAATTCGACCCAGTAACGGAATACGGAAATCTCCCGAGCTTAGGCGTGCTTCAGGCAGGGAAAGAAAATGATGAACATTATCGAGCCGCTCCACCATCGCTTTATTGGCATAGCCATGCGTGGATTTTGACAAACCCACCTGTGAATCAGCAGCATCAGAAACCAGACGCAAGCCACGCCAACCTGTCCCTGCCCGACTTAAACGCCCTTTTTCGATCAGTGACTGGACATAGCGATGGACTGTGCCCTTTGACTTCAGACGCAGCGATTGCGCTAACTCAGCAATAGTTGGGGATTCGCCACGGGCACTGATATGCTGATCAATTGCCGAGAGTACCCGGGTTTCGAGGTGCGTTAACGGCGGCTGCTCTGCCATAATGTTCTCCAAACGTTCTCTACTACTAGCAGATTAGCACAGGCTTTGCTATTTTCCAGATCAATTAGGCAATAATTTCTTCGATTTCTTCGCTATGACTTTGCTATGACAACGCTCGCAACTTCTAATGAGTGGCCTTGCGCCCATCTCACCACCTGCTTGCTAGGCACCGCCACTGCGTCGATCAATAATGATTTTGAGCAGCGTGTAGTGCAATTCCCTTCTTTGACTCAATGGCGCCGTACCCTCCTGGGTGAGGCACGCATACGTGTGTTGGAATTATTTGCAGGTACAAACCCGAGACTGAGCGCTTTGATTGAACTGCCAGCGACCTCTCCATCTCTGACTTTGCCAGCTAACGCTTTGGAAGTGCTGTTACTGCAAGGCCAAATAAACAGTGATGGCGAAGACTACCAAGCAGGGTTTTACTTGCGTAATCCCTGGCAGAGCGCACAGGAAGGACACAGTATGTCTCTGGGATACAATGAAAACTCGAAGCACTCTGCCGCTCATCCGGAGCAGGATTCAACAGCGACAGGTTCGCTTAAAGCAGATCCAAACGAGACAAAATCGGACGCTTTAGATTCCCGCTCTACAAGCTCGCACATCACAGATTCAAACGTCGACGCATCTATTAAATCTGTAACTGAAGGCTGCCTGTTGTATGTATCAGCCGGGCAGCTGGTGAACAGTGATAAGGAGAAACGCCGCATTGATACAAGCGATCAATCACGTTGGTTACCAGGCCCAGTTGACGGCACAGAAGTCATGCCATTGCATATGCATAAAGGTAGTAACGCGATGTTGATCAGATGGCTGGAAGACGCCAGCTTCAAACCCAGACTAGATCCTTTGGGAGAAGAGGTTTTGGTGCTTGAGGGTGAGCTGTACGACACCGATGGCAGGTATGAGCAACATAGCTGGATTCGGAACCCGGTATCGCATTGGCAAAACTGGCACGGCAAACAAGGTACACTGGTTTATTATAAAAACGGCCATTTCGCGCAAGCATAGGCTGTGTGCAAGCGTGGCTAGGACACAGGCTTTAAGACGGTATTTAGATCAAAGCGGTTTTGAATCTAGTCGTTTTGAATCTAGTCGTTTTTAAACTAGTCGGTTTGAATTCAGTCGTTTTTAACTGAGCGGTTTTGATCAAAACACAATGTGTAAACCCGTTACCCGTACAATAATTTATCTACCTCTACGTACTTGCCAATTCAAGTGAGCACACAACAAACATCCTCTTCGCTTACCCCTGAAAACGCTACCTCATTGGCAAAGCAAATTAAAACCTGGGCGCAAGAATTAGGCTTTTCTGCTTGTGCAATTACTGATACGCAACTTGAGCAACACGAAGCGCACTTGCTTAACTGGTTGCAAGATGGCTTTCACGGTCAAATGGAATACATGTCACGCCATGGCACCAAACGTTCGCGGCCAGCAGAGCTGGTCGAAGGCACCGCTCGCATCATATCGGTACGTCTGGATTATTTTCCCGCAGGTGCTGCCAACGCGAATCAAGTACTCAACACGCCCGATCAAGCGTATATTTCACGTTACGCGCTTGGTCGTGACTATCACAAGGTAATGCGAAACCGGCTGCAAAAACTTGCCAACAAGATGCAGGATACAGTAGGCCCTTTTGGGTATAGAGCGTTTACAGATAGCGCTCCGGTGTTAGAAAAAGCCCTGGCAGAAAAAGCCGGGCTTGGGTGGATTGGTAAACACAGTAACCTTTTGCATGAGCAACACGGCTCATGGTTTTTCCTCGGAGAACTATTTACTGATCTGCCCTTGCCAATTGATCCGCCACACAGCAAACAACATTGTGGTTCCTGTCAGGCTTGCATAGAGGCCTGTCCGACGAAGGCGATAGTTGCGCCATACAGGGTTGATGCAAGGCGGTGCATATCGTATCTGACCATTGAATTAAAGGAGAGTATTCCGGAAGAATTCCGTCGTGCCATGGGCAATAG